>NZ_MQTZ01000045.1 GCF_001939115.1 Leptolyngbya sp. 'hensonii'
GTTTTGCCACTCATTTGTTAGAAAGCGGCTACGACATCCGCACGATTCAAGAACTGCTTGGACACAAGGATGTAAAAACAACGATGATTTATACCCATGTGCTGAATCGCGGCGGTCGGGGAGTCCGGAGTCCTTTGGATGGAGTGGCATGACTCGTTGCGATCGCATGGGCTGCCCCTGCAATTCAATCGCAAAGCCAACCATTCGAATCCGCTCTGTGGACAATGCTTCAAGCATAGGGAACATTCACATGTGCAAGTGATGCATTCGAATACACTCTATGGACGGTGCTTTAAGCATAGAGAACATTCGAATATACACTTGATGCAATCAAAAGCGATCGCTGTCCTCTCCTTCTGCAGAGCCTGCAATTAACACCGGATACCACTGCAGACGTAATGCAGAGCCATGCAATAGAGTATTGAGCAATGCCCTGAAAGTTGGATAATTCAGTCGTTGGGGAGTCAGAATTCAGGAGACAGAAGTAATCCCATATTCTGACACTTGTCCCCCTTTGGGCGGACGGGGAAAAGCAATCCCCTAGGCTGTTTTGAGCCTCTGCCAGGTCTGGCGCAGCCAATCGTACCAGGCATCCAGGCCCGTGCCTGCGATCGCGGACACCTGAAAAATCTGCATCTGGGGATTCACCTGACGGGCATAGTCCAAACAACGATCGACCTCAAATGGCACATAGGGTAGTAAATCCGTCTTGGTCAGAACCATCACATCACTGGCTCGAAACATGTGGGGATATTTGATCGGTTTATCTTCCCCTTCTGTCACCGATAAAATCACTACTTTGGCCTGTTCGCCCAGATCAAACAGGGCTGGACACACCAGATTTCCTACGTTCTCAATGAGCACGATCGCGTGCAAAGGTGGATTCAGTTCCTGCAATCCCCGCTGCACCATGGCTGCTTCCAGATGGCAACCTGTGCCCGTATTAATTTGCACCACGGGACAACCAGTGGCTTGAATCCGGCGAGCATCATTCAGGGTTTCCTGATCACCCTCAATCACAGCGATTGGAATTTCGGTCTGCAAATCCTGGATGGTGCGAGTCAGTAAGGTGGTTTTGCCGGAGCCGGGAGAACTGACAAGATTCAGGGCCAGCGTGTTTCGTCCCTTCAACCAACCGCGATTCTCAGCAGCAATCAGATCATTTTTGGCCAGCAGATTCTGTTCAACGGTCAGGGTGGTGCGGTGAATCTGGGCATGCAGATGGGCAGGCTCTGAAGCAGATCCACGATCGGCAGGATGGGGGTCATGACTGTGGGTATGGGTGACGATCGTGCCATCGGCCAGCACATGGGTGTGAGTTGCTGCCGCTGATGATGCCGGTTCTCCGGTTTCGGGTTGAAGATGGGCGATCGTGACGTGAGCATCATCCGAACAACCACAGGTTACACACATAATTCCTCTGTCTCCAGTTCTTTCAATTTCAGTTCCTGGCCTTGAGTCAGGGTCAGATCGGTACTCCCACAATCACAAACACCAAAGGGTTGGTCGAGGTGTACGGTAGAGCCACAGTGGCGACAGCGCCCCATACCAGGAATTTCGATAATCTCCAACTCTGCCCCTTCTAACAGCGTGCCCTGGCAGCAGACCTCAAAACAAAACCGAATCGCATCGGGCAGAATTGCCGAGAGCTGGCCAATTTCCAGGGTGACACGCCGCACTTTGGCCCCGGCGGCGTATTCGGCAGCGATCGCCACAATATTTTGCGTAATCCCCAGTTCATGCATAGTGTGATTCCTAACAAATGCGTGGCAATTGCTCTCCAACCAACATATCCACAATTCGTCCCGCTCCGAAGGTGGTCTGCATCGTCACCACTCCGGCAGGGGCCGCCACTACTTCCCCAATCAAGCGGGCTTCTCGTCCGGCGGGATGGGCCTGCATCGCCGCCAGAACAGCCTCTGCCTGGTCGGAAGGCACCACCACCACCAGTTTGCCCTCATTCGCTAGGTAGATGGGGTCCAGGCCCAGCAGCTCACACATGCCCCGCACCGCCTCCCGCACGGGCAGCGATCGTTCCTCCAGGCGAATCCCCACCTGCGAACTCTGGGCGAATTCATTCAGAACTGTGGCCAATCCGCCGCGAGTGGCATCCCGCATGGCCCGCACCTGGGGACAAACCGCCAGAATCTGATCGACCAGATCATGCAGCGGTTGACAGTCGCTGAGGATTTCGGTTTCGAGGGCCAGTTCTCCCCTGGCCGCCAGAATAGCAGCCCCATGGTTGCCCAGTTCCCCGTTAATCAGGATGGCATCCCCCGGCTGGAGATGGTGGGCTGAGCAGGACACCCCCGATCGAATCACCCCCACCCCAGCGGTGTTGATAAACAACTTGTCGGCAGCACCTCTGGGCACCACCTTCGTATCCCCGGTGACGATTTGCACCCCGGCAGCGATCGCCGCCGCCTTCATACTGGTTACCACCCGACGCAGGGTCGCAACGGACAATCCCTCCTCCAGGATGACGCTACAGGTCAGGTACAGGGGCTTGGCCCCACTCACGGCTAGGTCATTCACCGTTCCGTTGATGGCCAGCACCCCAATGTCGCCCCCCGGAAAGAAGAGGGGATCCACAACGTAGGAATCGGTGGTCAGGGCCAGCCGATCGCCCAGTGGCAGCAGAACTGACAGATCCAGACGGGCCTGATCTTCCAGTTGGGCCAGGATGGGATTATCGAAGCTGCCAACAAAGATGTCATCGATCAGATCCCGCATGGCCCTGCCCCCACTCCCGTGGGAAAGGGTGATCATATCCTCCCCCACTCGACCACGCCGATGCTGGCTCTGATCCAGAGCCTGGAACAGGGGATGGGAAGAGGGGTTCGAGGGAAAGGGGATCGTCATAGGGTCATTATAGGCAGCAGACCGTGAGGAATCTGTGAGGGCCAGATTCAACCGGGAACGGGGGTTTTCTGGAATTGAGCCCCCGCTTGCGAGAAGCGGCCATACTTGTAATAAGCGGCGCAGGCTCCTTCTGAGGACACCATGCAGGAGCCGATCGGATGGTCTGGGGTGCAGGCTGTACCAAACACCTTGCATTGCCAGGGCTTCAGGACTCCCTTAAGAATTTCGCCACATTGACAGGCTTTGTGGTCTGCCACCGATCGACCCGGCACTGTGAACTTCACCTCCGCATCGAAGGCCGCATAGTCAGAGCGCATCTGCAACCCTGATTGGGACAGGTAGCCCAATCCCCGCCATTCAAACTGATCCCGCACCTCAAACACCTGGGCCATGGCATTCAGGGCTACCGTATTACCCTCCGGCTGCACCAGGCGACTGTACTGGTTCTCTACTTCGCAGCGGCCCGTCGCAAATTGGCGCAACACCATCCAGATCGACTGCAAAATATCCAGCGGCTCAAAGCCAGACACCACCAGGGGTTTGTGGTAGCGATCGGCGATCACCTGATAGGGCTGACTGCCAATCACCATGCTGACATGGCCGGGACCAATGAAGCCATCCAGTTGCAAATCAGGGTTATCCAGCAGGGCTTCCATCGCTGGAATCACCCGCACATGGTTGCAGAACAGACTGAAGTTAGGCAGGCCCTCCGCTGCGGCCTGCAACACCGTTAAAGCAGTACTGGGAGCTGTGGTTTCAAACCCGATCGCAAAGAACACGACCTCCCGATCAGGATTGTCGCGGGCCATGGACAGGGCATCCAGGGGAGAATAGACCATGCGAATGTCGGCCCCGTTGGCTCTGGCCTGCAGAAGGCTTTGCTGGGAGCCGGGAACCCGCAGCACATCCCCAAAGGTGGCGAAGATAATCTCCGGATTTAGGGCCAGGGCGATCGCGTCATCTAAGCGGCCTTTGGGCATGATGCAAACGGGACAACCGGGACCATGCACCAGTTCGATCGTCTCTGGCAGCAATGCTTCCAGGCCATACTTGAAGATGGAATGGGTGTGGCCCCCGCAGATTTCCATAATCTTGAGGGGGCGCTGTCGATCGACATGAATCTGGGCGCTGAGTTGGGCAATCTCCTGGAGCAGCGCCTGCGCTTTCTGCGGGTCCCGAAATTCATCTACATATTTCATCGGTGTTCTCCAGAGGATACGTGACTTTGAAATCCCCTCCCAGGAGGGGTAGGAGTGGGTTAAACGCTTCCGTTCCAGTTCCTGGACCCACCCCGGCCCTGCGGGCCACCCCTCCTGGGAGGGGATTTAAGGAGAAGTCAACATTAAGAATAGCGAATCAACTGGGGATGCCCTGGGCTTCGGCAATCTGTTGCAATAACGCCAGGGTTTCTGCGGCTTCGGCGGCATCAATGCGGTTGAGGGCAAAGCCCACATGCACCAGCACCCAATCGCCGACGCAGGCTGCCACAGGATGGCTCTCATCCACAATACAGGCAATGTTGACCTGCCGTTTTACTCCGCCTACATCGACAGTAGCCAGCTTTTGGGTGACATCAACGATTTCGACAATTTGGCCGGGAATTCCTAAACACATAGGGTTGGATGATAGACGATAAATCTGGAACGGGAAGGGTTATCCCTCTGAGAGGGAGCGGGCCGCCGCGATCGCGACTTGGCCCAGGGCCAGCCCCCCATCATTGGGAGGAACCTGGCTGTGGGTCAAGACGATGAATCCGGCAGCAGTCAGGTGCTGGCTGACCTGTTGCAGTAACAGCCGATTCTGAAATACCCCACCCGTCAGGGCCACCTGGATAAATTCCTGCTGCTGGCGCAGGGTAGTGACCATCTGAGCGATCGCAATCCCCAAGCCCAGATGGAACCGAGCCGCGATCTTCCCTGGTTCCATCCCTTGCTGCAAATCCGTCAGCAAAGCCTGCCACATGGGATGGGGTTCCAGAATCTTCAGAGCGGACTGATCCATAATCGTAAAGGGATAAGGCCATGGGGTGGCCTGTCCGGATGCCAGCCATTCTACAGCAAGGCTCTCTAAGGCGATCGCGCCCTGGCCCTCGTAACTGGCCACCCGACAGAGGCCCAGAGCTGCCGCCACAGCATCAAACAGACGACCGCAGGAGGAGGCCAAGGGGGCGTTGATCCCCTGGGCCAGCATCTGATGCAGCAGCGATCGGGGTTGCTGTTCCAGAAAAGCAACGAGTTCCAAGGCCCCATAGGCGGATTGCAGATCGTCCCAGGGGAATGCGGCCAGGAGATGGGCATAGGTATTGCGCCAGGGCTGTGCGATCGCCAAGGCACCCCCCAGCATGGCGACAGGTTTGAAACAGCCCAGTCGCTGGAATCGGCGGTAATCCGCCAGCAAAAATTCCCCACCCCAGATTGTGCCATCCTCACCATAGCCCAGCCCATCCAGGGCAATGCCCAGCACAGGAGCCGTATTCAGAGGTAGTTGATTTTCGGCCATGCAGGCGGCCACATGGGCATGATGATGCTGAATCGCGTGCAGGGAAAGGCCATTGGCGATCGCCAGATCCTGCCCCAGCTTGCTGGAAAGATAGTCCGGATGCAAATCCACGGCGATCGCCGTTGGGTGATGCTCAAACAACTGCAAATACAGATTCAGGGTCTGCTGATAAGCGGTAAAGGCAGTGGCCTGCTCCAGATCCCCTAGATGCTGGGACAGAATCGCCTGCCCATAGTGCAGCAAAGCAAAGGTGTTTTTCAACTCACTCCCCATGGCCAGAATCGCTGGAGCCTGCTCAAAGCCTGCTGGAAGCTGAATGGGAGCCGGGGCATAGCCGCGTGCCCGTCGGAGTACCTGCACCCGATCGGCCACCACTCGCACCACCGAATCATCCACCCGATTGACGATCGGGCGATCGTGAAGCAAAAAGTAATCGGCAATGGCCCCCAGCTTGGTCCGGGCCTCGTCATTCTCAATGCACTGGGGATCATTGGCCAGATTGCCGCTGGTGAGGACGATCGGGCGGTTCATCCGGGACAGGATCAGGTGGTGTAGGGGTGTGTAGGGCAGCATGAAGCCCAGGGTGTTGACGCCAGGGGCTACCTCCAGTGCAATCGGGGTAGCCCCCGGGTTGGGATCTGAACGTTGCGGCAGCAGGACGATGGGAGCCGCTGGACTCTCCAACAGGGTTCTTTCCAGAGACGAGATCAAGCAGTACTGCTCAATCACCGCCAGATCTCGGGCCATCAGGGCAAAGGGCTTGTGATCTCGATGTTTGCGATCGCGTAAGTTCTGTACTGCTGCTGCATTCGTGGCATCACAGGCCAGATGAAAGCCCCCCATGCCTTTAATGGCAACAATTTCACCCTTCTGGAGCAGGGTACAGACCGCATCCACCTCATCCAGCATGGAAGCCATGGAGGCGGTCATCGGGCGACCATCCGATCGCTCCAACCAGGCCCTGGGGCCACAGACAGGACAGGCGATCGGCTGGGCATGGAAGCGGCGATTGTCCACATCCCCGTATTCCCGGTCACAGTCCGGGCAGAGGGGAAATCCGGCCATGCTGGTGTGGCGACGATCGTAAGGAATCGCCCGGACAATGCTCAGCCGGGGACCGCAGTGGGTGCAATTAGTGAAGGGATAGCGATACCAGCGGCTGAGGGGGTCGAAGATCTCGGCTCTGCATTGGGGACAGGTGGCCGCGTCGGGGGTGATGCCGGTGTGGATGGCTGTGCTGTGACTCTGGGTGATGGTGAAATCCCGGTGCGGTAGAGGTTCGGTCAGGAGGGTGCGATCGATCGCCTCAATCTTTGCCAGGGGGGGACATTCTGCCCGGATCTGGTGAATGAACCTCTCCAAGGCGTCTGGACGGCCCGCCACCTGAATCAGCACCCCCTGACCATCGTTGCAGACCTCACCCCGCAGGTGGCAGGCTTTGGCCAACCGATACACCGTAGGACGAAAGCCCACCCCTTGCACAGTCCCTCGAACCCGAATGGCTTCAGCAACCTCTTTCCCAGACGCCTGATCGGCATCAGCCAGGGGGGGAATTGTCTCAGGCAATGGTATTAAGGTCATTGCCACCTCCAAAGAAAAATCTGGTGATGGGCAGAATCCTGTAATTGCTATTATATCTGCGGTGCAATGGACGATAGAATAACGCCATCCTTATTGAGTCCCTATGTCTGTACAGGATATTCTGAAACGCTATGCCACCGGGGAGCGAAGCTTTCAGCGGGTGCATCTGCAAGAAGTTGAGCTGATGAATGCCAATTTGGGAGGTGCAGATTTAAGTTTTGCCGATCTGCGTCAATCCCGCATGGGCAAAACGAACTTCAGTCAGGCCAGCCTCCGGGAAGCGAACTTGAGCGAAGCCATCCTCTGGGGTACCGATCTGAGTGAAGCCGATCTGTATCGGGCCAACCTGAGAGAAGCAGATTTGACGGGAGCCCGGTTAATTCAGGCCCATCTGGATGAAGCCAATTTGATGAAAGCCAGTTTGTGTGGCGCAATTTTAAGTCAGGCCAAACTCGCCCATGTCATTCTGTATGAAGCGGATCTGCGGCCCAGCCTGGATCAGCGCACCGATTTGAGCTACGCCGACCTGAGTGGGGCCGATTTGAGTTATGCCGACTTGGGGGGCGTTTTATTGCACCATGCCAACCTGGATGGAGCCAAGTTATGTCGGGCCAACCTGAGTCAGCGGTTACAACTGGCCGATCTGATTGCTGACCTGACTGCTGCCAGCCTTCAGGGGGCAGACCTGAGCTATGCGGATTTGAGCGGAGCCATCTTACACAAGGCCAATCTGCGGGGCGCAGACCTGAGCGGCACCCTGCTGACTGGTACTAATCTGCAGGGGGCGATCATGCCCGATGGCACGATTCACGCCTGATTGCCTGCAACGTTTCTACTACCGCAGGCAACCAGGCGTCAAATTAATTTATCGCACGGTTCCCCGCAGGGCTTCAGCATCGATCGACGGCAACAGGAACAACCGGAGAAAATTCCAGCCAATACCTGCAATCAGGGGCAACTTACGGAGCCACTTGATCGGTTGCGGCTGGGAGGTGCTTTCGATTTCAGACAGCTTCAGGTTGTTGTCTGCACATTGACGCAGCAACGGGAAGAAGTCTGGATGGTCCGTATTCAGAATGCTGGGAAAGGCCCGAGCAGAGGTTTCATTCGTATTGCGAACAACAGCGGCATCAAATTCGGTGGCATCCAACCCCAGTTGGTCATAGAAACTGGCCCGTTCATGCACTGTCAAACTGTGGGTCACAAACACGGTTAGGAGGAAGAACCGGCTCCAGAGACGGGCTTTCCAGTTATTCCAGAGTTGCGGTTGGGAGCGGATCAGAGCCTTGAAGATATCCCCATGACGGTTTTCGTCCTGACACCAGCTCTCGAAATACCGGAAGAGGGGATAGAACTGGTTCTCTGGATGCTTTTGCAAATGGCGATAGATCAGAATGTACCGCCAGTAGCCAATTTTTTCGGATAGATAAACAGTATAAAGTACCCACTCGATCGGGAAGAAAGTGTAACTCCGGTTTTTGGTCACATCGGCCAGGTCCAGAGACACCCCAAAGTCGCCCATGCACTTGTTTAGGAATCCGGCGTGGCGAGCTTCATCCCGAGCCATCAGATGAAAGATCTCCGCCAGAAGGGGACTGCGCCCTTTCAGCTTCCGAGACAACTCTTTGAACAGTAAGAACCCAGAGAATTCTGAAATACAGGAGCGTTCTAGATACTCAATGAAAGCGCGGCGACCTTCTCCATCAATATGCTCCCAGGACTGCTGGAAGGACTCATCCCGCACAAAGTGATGCCGGTTATAGTCGGCCTGCATTTCTGCCAGCATAGCCTTCAATTCCTTGTCCTGAGCTGAGAGATCCAGGTTGGCAGTAGCTTCAAAGTCTGTCGTGTAGAACCGGGGCGTTAAAACCGTCTCTTGGGCAGGAGCCTTAATACCGGGCTTTGGTTCTTTTACGGCAGTTTTGGGCAGCGCGTTAACCATGAGTACTCCAAATAATTAGCTTAATAACCAGTTAGCTATAAAGTTATGTCAAATCAGAAGCTTTGACCAGTCCTGAAACCAGAAGATTTACATTCCTTTGACTCACTATTAAGTTTTGAAACTGCCCCATTGTCGAGTCGCTTAATAACTATACAGTGATTAAGTCGAACACCTTCACTCTGATTCAAGGCTATTCCTATGAGCAGTCTCTTAGCCAACCGCCTGCGAGAAGGCACCGCCCATTCCCACACAGCCGCCGAAAATACGGCCTTTATGAAATGCTTTCTCAAGGGTATTGTGGAGCGGGTTCCTTTTCGTAAACTGCTTGCCGATCTGTATTTTGTATATAGCGCCCTGGAAGAGGAATTTAAACGCCATCAGGAGCATGCGATCGTGGGTCAGTTATACTTCCCAGAATTAAATCGTAAAGCAAATCTGGAGCGCGACCTGGCTTTTTACTATGGCGAGGACTGGAAGGCACAAATTGTCCTGTCTCCCGCAGGTCAGGTGTATGTCGATCGCATTCGCACCCTGTCCAGCACCAATCCGGTCCTCCTGATTGCCCATGCCTACACCCGCTACATGGGAGATTTGTCGGGGGGACAGGCCCTGAAGAACATTGTCCGCTCAGCGCTGGATTTGCCCGCCACTGAAGGAACGGCTTTCTATGAGTTTGAGCAGATTGCGGGTCCAGAAGCTCGCCGCAGTTTCAAAGAAAAATATCGTCAGGCACTGGACTCCCTAGTTTTAGAGGAAAGCACGATTCAAGCCATTGTAGAGGAGGCGAATCAGGCTTTCACCCTGAATCGGGATGTGGTGCATGAACTGGAGGAAGATGTCAAAGCCGTGATCGGGGAGCATGTGTTTGACCTGATCACCCGGCAGAACAAACCTGGCAGCACCGAACCCCCCCATGGTCGTCCTGGTGTTCCAGAGCCGGAGTACAGCATCTAAGGCAATTTGCACAAACACCCCAGTTTTGTAGGTTAGGTGGAGCGCAGCGAAACCCAACATTGCATCAGGCTGTGTTGGGTTCCGTTAACCTTCATCCGGCCTGCAAATCTTCACCCCACCATGCTCCTCAATTCAACAGCGCTGAGCCCCTCACAGCCGCAAATACTATTTACACGAACACCCTCGAATCAATCAGCCAAGGATTTCAAGCTATGCACGTCTTGCCCCAAACCGTCAAATTTGATGCTGACCTGCTCACCAAATATGATCAACCGGTTCCCCGCTACACTAGCTATCCACCCGCCACTCAATTAAAAGAAGATTTCGGTGAAATTGACTTTAGGACCTCGATCGCAGTCGGTAATTATAAAAACATCCCCCTGTCGCTCTACTGCCATATTCCGTTTTGCGATAGCCCCTGCTACTTCTGTGGCTGCAATACGGTCATCACCCAGCGCAAGGAGTTTTCTGAACCTTATCTGAATTACCTTAAGCGCAATATTGGCCAGATTGCGGAGCTGATGAGTGCCAATCGGCGAGTGCACCAACTCCACTGGGGTGGGGGAACACCCAACTACCTGTCCCTGCATCAGGTGGAAGACCTCTGGAACTGCCTCAGCCATCATTTCCATTTCAACGACCAGGCGGAGATTTCGATCGAGGTGAATCCCCGAACACTGGATCGCAACTATATTTTCTTCCTGAAGAATCTGGGCTTTAACCGCATCAGCTTTGGCATTCAGGACTTTAATCCCCAGGTGCAGGAAGCGGTCAACCGCATTCAACCAGAGGTCATGCTCTTCCAGGCAATGGAATGGATGCGCGAAGCTGGGTTTGAAAGTATCAACGTCGATCTGATCTATGGTCTGCCCTACCAGAACCTGGATACCTTCCGGGAAACCGTGGAAAAAACCATCCAGTTGAATCCCGATCGGATTGCCGTGTTCAACTTTGCCTACGTACCCTGGATGAAGCCTGTGCAACGGCTGATTTCCCAGGAGACCCTGCCTCCAGCAGCCGAGAAACTGAAAATTTTGCAAATGTCGATCGAGGAATTGACCTCCCACGGCTATGTCTTCATTGGCATGGATCACTTTGCCAAACCCAATGATGAACTGTCGATCGCTCAGCGAGAAGGGCAGCTCCACCGAAACTTCCAGGGCTATACCACCCAACCGGAATCAGACTTGCTGGGCTTTGGTATGACCTCCATCAGCATGCTGCACGATGTGTATGTCCAGAACCATAAGCGGTTAAAGACGTTCTATCAGGCAATCGAGGACGGTCAGTTGCCGATCGAGCGGGGTGTGGCCCTCCATCGGGATGACATTGTCCGTCGCACCATCATCATGGAATTGATGTGCCAGTTCCAACTCTCCAAGGATGACATCGAAGAGAAGTATCACCTCCACTTTGACCTCGACTTTGAGGAGTACTTCAGCCAGGAACAGGCCCAACTCCATGCCCTGGAAGCAGATGGATTGATTGAAATTTCTCCTAATTATATCGAGGTCAAACCCGCTGGCCGGTTGTTGATTCGCAATATTGCTTCTGCGTTTGATACTTACCTCAAAACCCAGCAGGTCGAGAAGTTTTCCAAAGCCGTGTAATCGGTTCGTATTCAGAGGAGTATTCATGACTGATTCCTTACAAGCATTGCCAGAAACCCCCCAACCCCAACCCCTGCGCCTGAACTGGCCTGCACTAACATTTTTCGGAGCTATTCATCTTCTGGCGTTGCTCGCCCCCTGGTTCTTTTCCTGGTCTGCCCTGGGCGTTACCCTTTTGCTGCACTGGTTGTTTGGCAGCATCGGCGTTTGCCTGGGGTATCACCGGCTGCTGAGCCATCGCAGTTTTCGAGTGCCCCAATGGTTGGAATACCTGATCACCATTCTGGGGGCTCTATCCATCCAGGGAGGACCGATTTTCTGGGTGGCTGGCCATCGCCTCCACCATGCCTACACCGAAGATGAGGACAAAGATCCCTACTCCGCCCGGAAAGGGTTCTGGTGGAGTCACATGGGCTGGATTCTGTATCCCCGGCCAGAGTTCTTTGAAGCCAGACAGTATCAGCGCTATGCCCCCGACATGGCCCGTGATCCTTTCTATCAGTGGCTCGATCGTTATTTCCTGCTGTTGCAAATTCCAGTGGCTGTCCTACTGTACGTTCTGGGTGGCTGGTCCTTTGTCATCTACGGCGTCTTTGTCCGGGCTGTGGTTCTCTGGCATACCACCTGGCTGATTAACTCCGTCACTCACATGTGGGGATACCGCACCTTTGAGACCCATGACAACTCCCGTAACCTCTGGTGGGCCGCCATTCTAACCTACGGGGAAGGCTGGCACAACAATCACCACGCCTATCCCCACTGGGCCAAATGTAGCCTGCGCTGGTGGGAACTGGATATCACCTGGGGCGCAATCTGGCTCCTGAGAACCCTGGGGCTGGCCCAAGATGTGAATACGCCCGATCCGGCTCAATAGGAGTATCGGAGGGGAAATCTGGAAACTGGCAAGGGTGGCTTAAAATAGGCGACATCCCTCGCTTTTATTTCATGCGCTACCTGGTCACGACCCACGCCGATCGCCTGCCCACCGACCACCAGTTGATTATGGTGGATGGCACGGTACCGGATTGGACCCCCCGGCCTCAGGATCTGCACTGGGACCATCATCGTCCCCAGGGAGCCGATATTCAGATCGATGAAATTCCCCTGCCGGAGCGAGACTCCCTCCTGGAAGAGCAGGCCAGTGGTGAGCCCCCCTGCCTGGTAACGACGATGGTTGATGCGGATGCCTGTTGTGCGGCTGCCTGGGTCCAGTTGCCCCGCCAACTCCTGCAACCAGACGTGATCGCCCGTCTGCAGGCGATCGCCTGGGATTGTGACCATCTGGTGGTGCCGGAACACCTGAGTCCCTGGGCCGAGTTTGCTGCCAAGGTGGTGGTGGCCCTGAAGCGTTCTGCCGACAGTACTGCCATTGCCCTGGATCTGCCCCGCGATCGGCAGATTTGGACCGAGGAACAGTGGGAACAGTACAGTTCCACCTGTTTCCAACGCGACACAGAGTGGCTGCTGGAAGCCATTCGAGGGAACTGTCCCTATCCAGGGGAACAGGGGGAAGCCGATCACTATTGGGACAATATTGAGACAGACGCCCGATCGCTACTTCAAGAACAGCGGATTCAGCAGATCGAAACGGCCAGGGGACCGATCGCGATCTGCCAGTTGAAACAGTTGGGCCGCAGTGTGGACCCCCGGTCCTTCTATCGGGCCATTTCCCTGGCCCTGGCCGATCGCCCTTTCCGCCCGGAAACACTGACCATCCGCGATCACCGCCAGGGAGGAACCCAGTACACCCTGGCCTGTTTCCCCCTGCATCCCCAGTCCCGCACCCTCGATTACACCACCGGAACCTTCGATCGCCTGACCCAGGCCGAACGACGCAAAAACCCGGAGGCTGGCACCTGGGGGGGACGGCGATCGGTAGGGGGGTCGCCCTGGAATACCCCGTCTTTACTGAGTCCAGAAGAGGTGATTGCCCTACTGGATTAAATCAGCTCCAAAAATGAAAAGCCCCCGCTCACGAATTAGGTGAGCGGAGGTGTCACAAATGTCTTATTGAGAGATATATCGTAATTTCAGGAAAACATCAATCAGTCAGTAAAAAATCATTGGGGATCACGAATTAAATCAGATGAGCAATTGGGGTGCAGGGGCGTTCGCGAAGCGTTGCGCCAGCAAAAGCCCCCAAATCCCCCCACTTTATTTAATCCTCATTCTTTACTGAGATTGCATGTACTGATAGAAGTAGTAGGTTGCCATCGGAATGACGGTAGCAGCAAGTAGCAACACCACCACCACCACTGTGGCTCCCCCCCGGTTGGTTTCATCTGCTTTCTTAAAGGTACCCTCGGTGCGAACCACCTCCACCACCTGCGGTGGCCCCGGATCGGGTTGCCCAGAGAGAATCGCTGCCAGTCGATCGACCCCATCCATCAGACCCTGGTTGTAGTTTCCCTTGCGAATTGGGACCATCAAGGTCTCCTCCACAATGCTGCGAGCTGCTGCATCTGACAGCAGGGATTTGGCTTTCTCACCAGCCCAAATGGCGGCTCCGTTGGTGACGTTATCCAGAACCAGCACCGTCTGATTCGCCTGAACTTCTGGGGGAAACCACTTTTCAAAAAGCTGGTTGGCCAGACTTTCGGGGGTTTCCCCATAATCCAGCCGATGAATCGTGACAACACGCACTTGATTCCCCGTTTTTTGGGCCAGTTCTTCCAGGGTGCTGCTAATGGTTCCCTCACTTACCCGACTCAAAATCTCTGCCTGGTCAACAACCCAGGTCTTGTCACCGGCTGCCAGGGCTGGCACCTCGTAAACCCCTGTTGCACTGGCTGGAGAAGCGACCAATTGGATGGCCAGAATCATGAGCACAACCATCAGAAGATGCTGGAGAAGCTTCTGTGGATTTCTCAAATAGTGAAGAAGCTGTCTCATAACGCAAAATTTCTTATCTTAAACGACTGTTTCTACCATACTACGGCCCATGGAACTGCGGTAGAGCACAAGTACAATCCCCGGGACCCTCTTGCATCCGGGAAGAAGTTTACACGATCCATCACCTAAATCCGGATCCAAATCTCATAAATCCTGACCTCCGATGATTTTCGTAATTCTTATCATTCAAAATAGTTTTCCCCACAGATTCCACAGGCTTTCCACAAAACAACTAAATTTAATCCACACCTTTTCCACAGATTATGGAGCGTTTTCCACAGGACATAACCAAGCAATCAGGGTTTGCTGCCTTTTGACCGATCGCTTTGATACGGACACCCTTTCCTGAGAAAGTCCGTCTTTATGTAAAGTTGTGTAACGGGGATCAGTCTGAAAGCCTGATTCCTCGAAAATCTTATTTTTCTCTTAAGAAGGCTGCTCCCTGAAGTGAGATTGACAACCCTACCCCCTGATACTGCACAATGATGCGACCCACCTACAAGCGCTCTGACTTCAGATGACTGCCTGACTTTCTGAGAGACCTCTGGGAAAGCTAGGCGATTTGAAATCTGATTGGCGCTGCTTTTGGTTGCTCCTCACAGCGCCAGAAGTAAGGTTGCTTTTCCCGATTTGCTGCGAGACGCGAGGAGTATTGGTTTTTGATGAACGCAACCATCAGCATTCTGGTAGAAATCCCTGAAAGCTTACATGAATCTTTCCAAAATTTTCTGGATACCCGCCCGGACTGGGACCAGGACCGTGTTTTCGCTGCTGCCTTGTCTTTGTTTCTCCTCCAGAACAAAGGAGGAGGCGAAGCTGTGGTCGAAAAACATTGCCAGCGGCAGGTCGCCCGTGTGTACCTGGATAGCTTGTTTAAATCATCCGCTGGAAGAGTTTAGGGAGAGCCAGATTTTGGCAGCTCTAATATGGCCTATCAAATTTCAGCAACAAAACTGCAGGCTTACAATCGCTGCCCCTACGCCTATTACCTGAAGTACGAGCGTAAACTCAGCGGCAGTGAGTTCTTTGGGTCAGCGGCCCTGGGCACGGCTTTGCATCAGGCTCTGGCCCAATGCCATCGAGATTGGCACTACTGCAATCCCCTGCCTGATATTCAGTGGCTCCATCAGTGCTGGGAACAACAGGTCGAAGGATTGACCACAGCCCAGGCTGAAGAAGGCCGGGAGATTCTGGAAAGTTATTATCAGAATTTCATTGCCAGTGAAACTTTTCTGGCTCGGCCTCTGGCTGTCGAGGGCAAAATTCAGGGTTACCTCCAGGTGGAAAACCTGGAGTTTTGCATCACCGGGCGCTACGATCGCCTGGACTTTCTCAGCGATGGGCTGGAATTGATCGACTACAAATCCAGCCGGGAAGTCAAACTACCGGAACCAGACGAAATTGATCTGCAGATTGGCCTCTACTATCTGGCTCTGGAGCAGACCTACCGGCAAAGCCTGAAATATCTGAGTTTGGTCTTTCTCAGGACTGGCCAGAAGTTCCGGTATCAGGCCACGGCAGAGCATAAGGACCGGGTGGAGCAGGTGATCAGCAAGCTGGCGGTGCGGTTGCGGTATGACCAGCAGTGGGAACCCCGACCCGGCGGCCAGTGCGATCGTTGCGCCTATTCCCGCTATTGCACGGCAGTCTCCGCCAATCCAGCTCCCCTGCCGCCCCTGGCAGGAGCCCGTCAGTTCCAATTGGCCCTCAGCCTGTAAAACGGTAGGGCCATTCCCTCGTGGAGGCGTTGCATGCAGCGTCTCCACAAGCACGTGTCTACAGTCATAACCATAAACAGTCACAACAATAATTTGTATTTTTCCTGGGCCAATCGGTAAAGGGGATGCCAGACCAGTCGGTTGGTCATCACCACCAGCAGGGACATGACGATCGTGGCCGCCAACAGCAGGGAAAAATTCCCACTCGCTGTGGCCTGAGAAATGGTTGCACCCAAACCTTCAGCAGACACAACTTTGTTTCCGAAGGTGACATATTCGCTGACAATGCTGGCGTTCCAGGCCCCCCCCACGGCTGTAATGATTCCAGTAACCAGGTAAGGAAAGATGCCGGGTAGGATCACGGTTTGCCAGCGCTGCCAGGGAGACAGCCGATAAACAATCGCTGCCTCCAGTAAGTCAGAAGGGATAGATTGAGCTCCGGCAATGATGTTAAACAGGAGATACCACATCGTTCCCAGCATCATCAGGGCGATCGACCCAATTTGCAACCCTCCCCCCACCTGAATTAAGGCCAGCAACAGCACCGGAAACAGGGCCGTGGCTGGAATTGAGGCCGCCATCTGCACTAAAGGCTGTACCAGACGGGCCAGTTTTGGATTGCGTCCGATCGCAACCCCCACTGGAATCGTCCAGGCCAGGGATAGAATCAGGGCGATCATCACCCGCAGGGTTGTGAAAATTGCCCCGGCGATGACCCGATGCCAGTCTGACCAGCTCAAGAGGCGTAACAGCAGCACTGCTTCCCAGGTTCCCCACAACACAATAAAGCCCAAGCCACTGACGAAAAGCCAGTTCAGCCAACGAATGATCGGAGAGGGGGCTGCAGGTTGAGCAAAAGAATGCACTGGAAACAGCGTGATCACCCGCCGATCGAGTCCTTCCCGCAGGGGCTTCACCAACTGTTGATTCAGGATTCGCAGGGTCGGGGAACGACGCAGGAAATCCAATAGCCAGGACTCGGGAATGGTCTGAGCTTCTACCATCTCGACCTTAAATCGCTCCGCCCAGGCAATCAGGGGTTGCCAGACGAAAAAATCAGTGGCGACAATGACACCAACCAGAACCAGCAAGCCCTCTGCCAGTGCCCCTAAGTTATTCTGACTGGCTGCCGTGGCCAGGAAGGCTCCCAGCCCCGGTAGACGAAAGTCCTGATCGCCCAACCGGAAGGACTCGATCGCAATCAAAAAAAACCATCCTCCGGCCACGGACATGATGCTGTTCCAGACCAGCCCGATCGCACCAGCGGGCAATTCCAGGGTCCAAAACCGCTGCCAGGAGTTCAACTTGTATACCGTGGCAGCTTCCCGCAATTCGGTTGGAATGCTGCAGAGGGACTGGTAAAAGCTGAACGTCATGTTCCAGGTCATGCCCGTGAAAATCAGAATAATAGAGGCCAGTTCCACCCCAATCCACTGGCCCGGAAAGAGGGCAATCAGGGCCAGCACCACACCGGGCAGAAAGGACAGCACCGGAATCGATTGCAGAATGTCCAGCAACGGAATCATCAGTCGGGCGGCAACCTGAGAGCGGTAGGCTGTGTAGGCATAAATCAGACTGAATCCCAGGGAAAGACCATAGGCCAAGCCCATCCGCAACAAAGTCCGAACGGTGTATTCTGGTAGGGCACTCAGCCTGGTTTCAATCTGAAAATGGGGGTCGTAAACTCCCCGGAACTCCGTGGCGGTGTGGATAACCATGACACTAATCGCCACGATCGCCAGCACCAGCATGATGTCTTGCCAGTTCCAACCCGGACGGGCGAGGGTTTGATTTTCAGGCGTCAGGGAACGGGTCATAGGGCAACTTCCTCCACAGGCTCAGGCTCAGCCACTTCCAGAAAAATTTCGCCCGCCGGTTGGTCATACCCATAGAGTTCGGCATAGCGGCCCCAGTCCATCACTGTTTTTAACTGGGCCTGGGCTTCCTGCGGCGAGAAATGGTGTTCCAAAATATCTAAGACCAACTCTTCTGGAATTCGCCCATTTTGTTTGGCCCGGAGCAATTGATAGATCTGTTGCACCGTGCGGATATGGTTGAGGAGTTGCTGCCGAACCAGTGCTTTACGATCGTCCGTACCACTGACAACAAATTGCTGTCCTGTTGTGGTCAGAGAAATATCGCCTTCGGTCAGGCGGACGAAATCCAATAACTTGGCTGCTTCTACGATCGGCAGAATTTCATCCACTTCCAGCGAGAGTTCTCCAGCCAGTCGGTACAGATCCTCCCCTGATCGATCTTCCAGCAGTTCCAGCAAACCAGCGATCGAGCCGATGCGAACCCCTGGTAAGGATTGGTATTTTTTAGAGACTGTTGGTTCAGCCTGCTCTGGGGTCGCGGGTGACAAGCTAAGTGGTTCGGGAATCAAATCTGGTTGGGTCAAAATTTTGTAGACCTGATCCACTAGGGCTTGAAACTCTGGGCTTTTACGATCGCGGTAATGGGGTAAGGTAACCTTCAGATCAGCTCGAATCCGACCGGGATTTCGGCCCAGCACCATAATTCGATCCGCTAACGTGACGGCTTCCTCAATCCCGTGGGTGACGATGAGAATGGCCTGGGTGGGAATCCGCCGCTCCAGCCAAAGATCCAGCAGTTCAAACCGCAGGTTTTCTGCGGTCAACACATCCAGAGCGGAGAAAGGCTCATCCATACAGAGCAATTCTGGTTCCACCGATAGGGCTCTGGCAAAGCCGACCCGCTGCCGCATCCCCCCAGAGAGTTCCTTCGGATAGGCGTTCTCAAACCCATCCAGACCAATCACATCAATCATGCGGAGGGCTTTCTGTCGGCGGGCATCGGGGAGTTCCCCTTTGGCTTTCAGACCCAGTTCCACATTTTCCAGGACCGTCAACCAGGGGTAGAGGGCAGCATTCTGAAAGACGATCGCCACGCCGGGGTTCAACCCCACCAATGGGCGATTACGGTAGAGGACCTGGCCTGAACTCACTGGAATCAGTCCTGCAATCATTCGCATTAAAGTCGATTTGCCAGAGCCAGATGGTCCCAAGAGGGCAACAATTTCACCAGTGAACAAGTCCAGATCAATGTTCTCGATGATCTTGATGGATTGGCCATTGGGCTGGCGATAGTCTTTCCCAACTGCTTTCAATTGGATCAGGCGCTCCGATCGGACACGTCCATTTTCCTTTCTAGTTCCAGCTTGCATCTCTGCCTGCCTCCTTTCCAGAAGAGGTCATCGTCATACCCATTTAAGTCTGGCCAGCAACAGATGTCCGTTAGGGATGTGGTAAGCGCCCCTCACAGAAAATTGACCTGTAGCGAACGAGATTTAAATATTTGGTATCACTCTCCAGACGCTACCACAAAGTGGCATAGGGCAGGTTTTCTAGGCTATTGCAATCTAGTTGTACCTAGAGGGAGCTCGATGTCTGGTGGGAGGGGATGCAACCAGCCGTCTTCACAGCACTCTGAGAAGGGCTGACCCATCGCATCCTGCGCCCCAATCCCCTAGAGGTGCTCTGCTGCTTTGTTCCAGTACGTCACTCGATGGGCCAGATCCAGGGCAATCACCGCCTCCCGCATTTGGGCCAGAAGTTGAGACTCGAAGTGCAGCAGGGTCTGGCTCATAAAATCGATCGAAAGGGTTCAGAGCCCAGAATACCTTTCATCTCCTCAATCAAGTCACTTTGTTCCTGCTTTAATTCTTCCAATCGCATCAGAATGATAGTTAACCGTTCCTGATTGGACGGTGAAGGGTTAGCACCAAAGGTAAGCAATCCTTTAAATGGCTTTTGGAACAGGTTAAAAAGGAGACGGAGCCCCTGAAACGGGATAGACAGCACCATCATCCAGACCTGTTCAGAAAAGCGCATAATGGCCCGGAGCAGCCCCCAAAACAGTAGGATTGTGACCATCCCGAGGCCGATCGTCAGTAAGAGATGATTCACCATCCAATCGATAACAGGGTGCTCCTGAATCCAGCGCTGGAACATAGCAACCAGCAAGGCTTCGACCCGATCTAATGGCATCGCACCTGTAACCTCCAGTTCCATGGCAGGGTTCTTTCATCCTAGGGGATGCATCAGGGTTTTGGGTACTCAGTAGTTATACATTCATCTCACCCAATGATTGGGCTAAAAGCAACTCAGTATATCTCAGGATATAATTTAATTTTTCTATATTAAACACAGAAATAGGCATATAGGCCCGGGGACCTTGTCCCGGTTATAGGCAGGCAGGACAACCATCATGATGGAGATTGCCGGTTATCGCTGTATTGAGCAACTGCATGACAGCGCCAAAACATTAATCTATCGTGCTTGCCGACATCGTGCTAGACAGCTTCCGGGGGAAGCAGGTGCTCCTACTGTGGTGATTAAACTACTGAGAACGCTCTACCCCAGCCTGACTGAGCTTCTGCGCTTCCGAAATCAGTATGCAATTACCAAATATCTGGCCCGCCCCGGAATTGTTCGCAGCTACAGCCTGGAACCCTATCAGAATGGCTATGCTCTGGTGATGGAGGATTTTGGGGGCATCTCCCTGCGGGAATACCTGCGGATCGAGCCTCTGAGTCTGGATCAGTTTTTCAATATCGCCCTTCAACTGGCTGATATTTTGCAGGAGTTGTACCTTCAGCGCGTGATTCATAAGGATATCAATCCGGCTCATATTCTGATCAATCCCACCACTCAGCGGGTTCAACTCATCGGCTTTAGCCTGGCATCTCTCTTGCCCCGTGAAATTCAGGATGGGCATAATCCCCAGGTTTTGGAAGGAACCCTGGCCTATCTCTCTCCGGAACAAACAGGTCGAATGAATCGGGGTATGGACTATCGCACCGATTTCTACTCCTTGGGGATAACGTTTTACGAGCTCCTGACCGGGCAACTACCCTTCCCATCAGATAACCCGATCGAGTTAATCTACAGCCACATTGCCAGACAACCTCCAACGGTTCACGATCGTAACCCTGAACAGCCCCGGATGCTCTCCGCCATTGTGACAAAGCTAATGGCAAAGAATGCCGAAGACCGCTACCAGAGCCCTCTGGGTTTGAAGCATGATTTGGAACAGTGCTGGTCTCAGTGGCGTGAAACTGGGGTTATTCATGCTTTGGAATTGGGCACCAGGGATTGGTGCAGTCGCTTCCTGATTCCTGAAAAACTCTATGGGCGGGAGCAGGAAGTTCAAACCTTGCTAGATGCTTTCGATCGCGTCGCCCATGGTGCTTCTGAGATTGTTCTAGTGACGGGTTTTTCTGGCATTGGCAAGACCTCAGTGGTGAATGAAGTCTACCCGTCGATCGTCCGGCGACGAGGCTACTTTATTCAGGGGAAATTTGACCAGTTTAATCGCAACATTCCTTTGGGTGCTTTTCTGCAAATTTTTCGGAACCTGATTAGCCAACTCCTGAGTGAATCAGATGCCCAGCTAGAAGCATGGAAACATAAAATTCTCTTGGTTCTGGGAAAGAATGCTCAAGTCTTGATTGAGGTTGTTCCAGAGTTGGAGCGCATCCTGGGAAAACAACCGCCTGCTTTGGCGTTATCAGGAACTACTGCCCAAAACCGATTCAATCTCTTATTGCAGAAATTCATTCAGATTTTCGCTGCATCTGAGCATCCCCTGGTGATATTTCTGGATGATTTGCAATGGATCGATATTACCTCCTTGAAGCTAATTCAATTGCTGATTGGAGAAGTATCTAAAGGATATATTTTATTGATTGGAGCCTATCGCGACAATGAGGTGTTCCCAACTCATCCTTTGATTTCCACATTGGATGAAATTGCCAAAACGGGAACAATTCTAACCAGAGTCAACCTGGCTCCACTCCAGCTAGACAGCCTGAATCAATGGATCGCAGATACCTTAAATTGCTCCCCTTCATTGGCACGACCTTTAAGTGAATTAGTGGAGCAGAAAACTCAGGGAAATCCATTTTTTACTGCCCAATTTCTTAAGGCATTGCATCAAGCTGAATGGATCACCTTTGATGCCAGAGCAGGATATTGGCAATGTGACATTACCCAGATCCGGGAAGCTGCACTGACAGACAATATTCTGGAATTAATGGCCTTGCAATTGCAAAAACTGCCGATCGCCACCCAGGATCTATTGAAGCTAGCGGCCTGCATAGGTAACCAGTTTGACCTCACGACATTGGCGATCGTCTCAGAACAGTCTGAAGCTAAAGCGTCTGAGCAATTATGGCCCGCCTTACAAGCCGGATTGATTCTACCCATCACAGAGGTCTATAAGTTTTTTCAAAATGTAGAGGCATCTATTCCAGAAAAAACCGTCTCGGAGCAACCTGTGACGGCAACCTATCGATTTTTGCACGATCGAGTCCAGCAAGCCGCCTATTCCCTGATCCCAGAGGATGAAAAACAAGCCACCCACTTCAAAATCGGGCAATTACTGTTTCACGCTTCTACAACGGCAGCACAGATTGAAGAACGATTGTTTGAATTTCTCTCTCATCTCAATGCAGGTCGTGGCTTAATCACGCAACCTTCTGAGCGGCAAATCCTGGCCCAACTCAACCTGAGAGCTGGGCAAAAGGCGAAAGCAGCGACGGCCTTTGGCCCAGCGATAGCTTATTTCACTGCCGGGATTGACTTACTCCCCCAGGACGCATGGGAACAGCACTATGACCTCACCCTGGCCCTCCATGAAGAAAATCTGGAAGCAGCCTGTCTCAATACAGATTTTGAACACCTGGAGCCCTGGGGGGATCTGATTTTGCAGCATGCCCGATCGCTGCTCGACACGATCAAAGTCTATGAAACCCGCATGATGGCGGCTCGGGCTCAGGGTCAATTTCGATTGACGCTTCAGATTGGGTTGAGGGCCTTGCAGTTATTGGGTGTGGAATTTTCTGAACATCCTTTGCCCACGGAGATTGAAGCCGCAGCTCAAGCAACCCGAGAACTCTGGGCTGGGCCGGATTCCTCCAGAGCTTCGCCGTTCCATCTGCTTGATCTGCCTTTCGTGCCTGATCCCCATCGATCGGCAGTGATGCAGATCCTGTCCAAACTGGGGTCTTCGGTCTATACAGTTGCCCCGGATCTTCTGCCCCTGCTCTCTTTCAAATTGGTGGAATGTTCGATCCAGGGCGGCAACCACCCCATTTCTATTCATGCCTACTCAGGCTATGGCATGCTCCTGTGCAACAAATTTGGGGATATTGATGGGGGCTATGAGTTTGGTCAACTGGCCCTGACTCTGCTGGAACAGCTCCAGGTGAAAGCATTTAAGAGCAGAGTTTATTTTGTCGTATCTGCCCTGATCCGGCACTGGAAAGATCCCCTGCAGGACTTGCTTCCCTACTTTCTGGACGGATATCAGAGCGGTTTGGAAACTGGAGATTGGGAATGCGTGGCGCTGAATGCCTTTGCCTACTGTCAACTGGCCTATTTAATGGGGCAGGAATTGAGTGATCTGGCTGGCAAGATGGAGGTCTATCACCAGGTCATCTGTCAGGTGAAGCAGGCATCCACCCTGAAATTTCATCAGACCTACCAGCAAGCTGTCCTCAATCTGTTGGGACAGGCGAGGGTGCCCTATCGGTTAGATGGCCCCATTTACGCCGAGGAAAAAGTCCTCCCCCTGTTGCGATCGACCAACAATCATACGGGATTGTTCCATACTCATTTCAATCAGATGATCCTCTGCTATCTGTTTGGTCAGTATGACCGTGCTGCCCAACAGGCTGCTTTGGCAGAAGGATCCATTGATGCGGCGATGGGACAATTTATTGTGGCGCTCTGGTTTTTCTATGACGCCCTCATCCATCTAGCCCGTTACAAAGAGGCCAGCCTGACCCAACAGGCTGAGATTCTCAACCGGGTTACAACCCATCAAACCCAATTAAAAAACTGGGCCAGTTATGCCCCCCATAATCATCAGCACCGCTGGGAGTTGGTTACAGCAGAACGATTTGCGGTTCTGGGGGAACGGCTACAGGCGTTACAGCATTACGAGCGGGCGATCGAGAGTGCCAGAACCCATGAATACTTCAATGATGAGGCCCTGGCTAACGAACTCACGGCCAAATTTTATCTGAGTTGGGGGAAGGAAAAAATCGCCCAACTCTATCTGACTGAAGCTTACTATGGTTATGTTCGCTGGGGAGCAACAGCCAAGGTGAGGGATCTGGAACAGCGCCATCCCTTACTCCTGCAACCAAAGTTACAGCCCCATCCGGTTTCTCTCAACTCCCTAGCTGCAACAGCCACAACAGGGACTCTGGCCTTGGAGGCGCTGGACCTGGAAACCGTGCTCCAGGCCTCCCAAATGCTCTCCCGCGAAATTAAGCTGGATCAACTCCTTTGCACCCTGATTAAACTGGTGGTTCAGGCTGCTGGAGCCGATCGGGGGCTATTATTACAACCGGAACCCACCGGGCTGTGGGAGATCATTGTGCAACTGGACGAGCATTGCGCTTGTAATCTTCAGAAGTTCCCCCTGGAAGGGCATCAGGATCTGCCCCAAACTGTGGTGAATTGGGTCCGACGAACTCAGGCCGCTGTCATTGAGAATTACAGACTGACTGAGACTCAATTTGCTTCTGATCCTTACCTGATCCGACAACAGCCTCAAAGCTTCCTGTGCACTCCCATTATGAGTCAGGGTAAATTGGCTGCCATCTTATATCTGGAAAATCGCCTGACGGGGAAAGTATTTACCCACGATCGAATTGAAATTCTCAATCTTCTCTGTACTCAAGCCGCCATCTCCCTGGATAATGCCCGTCTTTATCAGCAATCTGAGCAAGCCCTGGTAGACCTGCGGGCCAGTCAGGCCCGTTTTCAACGGGTAGCCGATAACTTGCCGGGAGTGGTGTTTCAATTCCGTCTCGACCCAGATGGAACGCCCTCCACACCCTATATCAGCACTGGCTGTATGGACCTGTATGGGGTATCTGCTGAGGACATGATGGCCGGTATCTATAGTCTGCGAACCTTCGAACATCCTGAGGATGTAGCCGGAATTAATCAGGCGATGGAAACTTCGATCCAATACTTAACACCATTTCATCATGAGTGGCGCATTATCCCCCCATCCGGCCCAGTGAAATGGATTCAGGTGGCATCCCGACCGGAACGGCAGGCAGATGGTGCGATCGTTTGGGATGGCGTCATCATGGATATCAGTGAGAAAGCAAGACTGGAGGCCGAACGTAAACAGGCTGAGGAAGCCCTGCGGCAGATGAATGCCGAACTGGAATTTCGGGTTGAGCAACGCACCCTGGAGTTGCAAGCTGCTAAAGAGGCTGCTGAAGCGGCAAATCGGGCCAAGAGCCAGTTCCTAGCCAACATGAGTCATGAGTTACGAACGCCGCTCACAGCCATTCTTGGCTTCAGCCAAATCCTGACCCACGATCGGGCTCTGAGTCCCCAGAGTCGGCATCAGGTTAACATCATCAATCACAGTGGAGACCATCTGCTCGGATTGATCAATGACATTCTGGAAATGTCCAAGATTGAGGCGGGTCGGGTTACGCTGACACCCCATCCCTTTAGCTTGCATCAGTTATTGGATACGTTGATGGAAATGTTCTATCAGCGAGCGGGGGCCAAGGGAATCCAGCTTCAGTGTGAGCGGGCTCTGGATCTTCCTGCCCAGATCCAGGCTGATGAGAACAAGCTGCGGCAGGTACTGATCAACCTGATCGGGAATGCCGTGAAGTTCACCGATCGAGGCCGTGTCGTGTTGCGTGTAGGAATAGAAGGGCCAGCGACCCCCGATACCCTTCTATTTGAGGTGGAAGATACGGGTCCTGGGATTGCCGCCTCAGACATGGAGGACCTGTTTGAACCTTTTGTTCAGTCTCAGAGTGGTCTCAAAGCTCAGGAGGGAACCGGGCTAGGACTGCCGATCAGTCGTAGTTTTGTGCAACTCATGGGAGGGGCATTAACGGTAGAGAGTCGGGTGGGGTGGGGCAGCATTTTCCGATTTACCCTGCCGATTGTAAGGCTGGATGAGTCCCATTCTGCCCCTCACCCAGCCAGACGATGGCCGATCGCCCTGGCTCCAGGGCAACCAACCTATCGCATTTTGATCGTCGAAGATGATCTGGCCAGTCGCCAGCTCCTGCTCGCGATTCTGGAACCGTTTGGGTTTGCCTTGCAGGCTGTGACGAATGGACAGGAAGCCCTATCCTGTTGGCAGGAGTGGCATCCCCACCTGATTTGGATGGACATGCGCATGCCCGTTATGGATGGGTATGCGGCAACCCAACAAATCCGGCAGCAAGAGGCCTTGTTGCATTTCCCTTCCCATACCTGCATTATTGCCCTGACGGCAGGTGTTTTGGCTGAGGATCAATCGAGGGTTCTGGACGCAGGCTGTGATGACTTGGTAATGAAGCCACTGCAGGAAACCATTATTTTGGACAAACTGGCGGAATATTTGGGGATTTGCTATCTCTATAGTGAGGACTCTCCGTCAAAGACAGAACTGCAGCAGGAGTATGTGTTTCTGTCGCCAGAGGCTCAACAAACCTTGATGCAATCTCAACCGATCTCATGGCGACGCCAACTTGCACATGTGGTTATTGAAGCGGATATCCAGAAACTCATAAGTCTGATTGAACAGATTCCTGCCCAGCAGGAAACCCTAGCCAAATGGCTGTTGCAGAAGATCGACAATTTCGATTTTGAGCACATCCTGGAGCTCACTCGGAAAGCAATGGAGGAGTGAGAGGTCGAGTTGCATGTCCACAATGCAGTTCTGTGCGATGTCTGTAAACGTACAGTCTTTGAACACACCGCTAAAAAAAGGTAACATGTGTTACAATTGAAAGTAGCTAAGTTTAAACTAAAACTCAATTAAGGCTTGAGATTTTCGCTACAAGACTTATCCTGCTTAGGCTTTTTAAAGAGTTTACTAGTAAGTTTGGCAATATAGTGTTGGAATTTTGCCCGAGCAGGCTTTTAGTTTGCATTACGAGAGATGGGCGTATTGACTCCGATATGTGCTCCAAGATTTACTAGATTGTGTGGATTTTGCTGCACGGTTTTTTAGTGAATACAACAGAATTACAGGCTTTAAATTAAATAAACACTCACACAAACCTTTTGTATTTGTAGTAAGTTTCTGGCGGTTAAAACCGTGACGATGGGAGCAAAGTCGCCAATGCAGACTTTCCGGTTTTCGTAACCGGCAGAGGCCGGTTTTGCTCTGGTGGCCACGACTTTAGGCACTAGGGCTAACAGGGCCTAGACTTTTCAAACATCCTTTGAGGAAGTCTCTTCAGGATTTGAGCATAATTTGAGGAAATTAATTGAATGGCAGTCATCAAAGAAACAGCTTTAGTTTACTGTGAGAACCAATTTAGTTTGGTGGATGGAAAAGTCGCGGCTGGGCTGGTTCGACACTCCGAGATCTATACCATTGTTGGGGTGATTGATAGTTCTTTGGCTGGCAAAGATGCAGGAGAGGAATTGGGAGAAGAAAGGCGTGATATTCCCATCTTTGCCAATTTAACTGAAGCTCTGAGCAATCTCTCAGAGATTCCAGACTGTTACATTTATGGGAAGGCTCCCTTAGATGCTTATATCTCTGCCGAAGAAAGGTTTCTAATCTTAGAAGCTATGGGGAAAGGCATGCATATCATTAACGGCCTCCATCAGTTCTTCTCCGAAGATCGAGAGTTTGTTCATGTGGCTGCTCAGCATGATATTCAAATTAGAGACATCAGAAAACCTCCACAATTAAAAGATCTGCATGTCTTTACAGGTCAAATATCTAGAGTGAATGTTCCCGTGATCGCCATATTAGGTACCGATTGCGCTTGTGGCAAAATGACCACTGCAGTAGAACTCAACAAGACTCTGAATCATCTTGGTGTAAAGTCAGTACTTGTCGCAACAGGCCAAACTAGCTTAATGCAGGGAGCAAGGTATGGCGTAGCGATCGATGCGCTAATTTCCCAGTTTGTGATCGGTGAAATAGAAAACTCTGTGATTCAAGCATTCGATTATGAAAGTCCCGACATCATTTTAGTCGAGGGACAAAGTGCTGTGAGTCACCCCGCTTTTATGAGTTCCCTCGGCATTTTGAAAGGCAGTCTACCCGATGGCATTATCCTTCAACACCCGCCTGCCAGGAGATTCCGGTGCGATTTCCCCAATTTGGTCATGCCATCAGTTGAGAGCGAAATTAACTTAATTGAAGCAATTTCTTCAGCTAAGGTAATGGCGATCGCATTAAGTCATGAAAACTTAGCAGAAGAAGAACTTCTGAAAATCATCGAAGCTTATGAGAAGAAGTTTCAATTGCCGACCACGGATGTGTTGAGCTATGGATGTCAAAAGCTAGTTCAAACTTTAGGTAATCATTTTYCAAAACTGAATCAAAAAATCAAACAAAAGAATTTAGAGATATTTCCTGTATTGGCAACGAGATAGATGTAACCATTGGGAATAAAACAATGGAATCGTTCATGCCAAGAATAGAAATTGTCCTATCCCAAATACGAGATAATGCCCGGATGCTGTCCGAACTTTATGGGCAAAAGGGTATTTCCTTGATGGGAGTTTCTAAGGCGGTTCTAGGAGAGCCTTCCATTGCCGAAGCAATGATTCAAGGTGGAGTCAGATTTATTGCTGATTCTCGGATTGAAAACATTCAAAAAATGAAAAAAGCTGGGATATTAACTCAGTTTGTTCTTTTACGCACGCCTTTAAGTCAGGCTGAAGCTGTTGTTGAAAGTGTAGATATCAGCCTCAACACAGAGATTGAAACTCTGAGGAAACTTTCTTATTATGCAAAAGCTCATAATAAGAATCATCAGGTAATTATTATGGTAGAACTGGGTGATCTGCGCGAGGGAATTCTTCCTTGCGATCTGCCTCAGTTTATCCGGAAAACTCTTGCTTTATCTCATATAAAAGTTGTTGGTATTGGCTGCAATTTAGCTTGTCATGGTGGAGTAAAGCCAGATAGCAAAAATATGCATGAGCTTTCTGAACTAGTTGATCTTCTCGAAAAAGAATTTCAGATTAGTTTAGAAATAATTTCGGGTGGAAATTCGGCAAATTATGAGTGGTATAAATCTGATCAGGATGTCGGTAGGATTAATAATCTTCGCTTGGGTGAATCCATTCTTTTAGGTTGCGAAACGGTAAGCCGGAAGGCAATTCCAGGTCTACACACGCGCGCATTCCAACTCATTGCCGAAGTGATTGAGTCCAAGAAAAAGCCATCTCTCCCATTAGGAGAAATCTGCCAAGATGCTTTTGGAAACGTTCCTTATTTCCAGGATCGAGGAATTTGCCAGAGAGCAATTATTGCCTTGGGACGGCAGGATATTTTGGTCTCTGGTTTGAAATCTAACAATGATCTGGAAATCCTAGGGTCTAGCAGTGATCATATTATTCTGAGTAGTCAAAACCGCCATTTACAAGTTGGAGATAAAGTGAATTTCAACTTGGATTACGGTAGTCTTCTCGCAGCTATGACCTCCCCCTTTATTAGCAAGCAGTTTGTAAACTCTAGTAATTATGGGGTAACCTGACGACTTGCCACTTAGGAACGTGAATTCAACAACCGGCGCAGGCTGGTTTTATTCTAAGTAATCGGGTGAGATTAATTATAAGAAGGGGGGTCTGGGGGCTTTTGCTGGCGCAACGCTTCGCGAACGCCCCCCAGACCCCATGTTGCAAAATTGAGTGTTTGCAACACTAAGTAGTTGGGTGAAATTAAAGTAAACTAAATGCTGGGTTTCGGCTACGCTCAACCTTCCTCCAGAAAAGATTTTGAGCATTGAGCGGAGTCGAAATGCATCTTACAAATAATTCCGCCTTCCTACTTAGTAGCCGCGACTTTAGTCGCCAGGGTGATCAGGTCTTACTTTCTTGCCTGCAACACCTGCAGACTCCCGCCTGCGTAAAGTTTAGACCGATCCACTTGAAAACCAATCTCAGTCAACAATCCGGCCAGATCGGTTTGCAATAACGCCCAGGCTGTTTCGGTTTCAAACAACCACAAAAACAGGGCCACCCCTGGCCAGAACAGCGCATTCGTCGGAGGGTGAAAATCCACGAGCACGAACCAGCCTCCCGGTTTCAGAACCCGATACACCTCCTGCAAAATCTGGCGAAGCTGGTTCGATTCCATCTCATGCAGGGCTGCACTGGTATGAACCAGATCGAATCGATCGGCTTCAAAGGGCATTTCCTCCGCCCAGGCTTCCACATACGCCGCTTCCGGCACATTGGCCCGGGCTCGTTTCAGAGATAGGGGCGAGGCATCCAACCCGGTGACATGGTGAGCGCGTTGCACCAGCATCTGGGTTGCCTGCCCACTGCCACAGCACAAATCCAGCACCTGGGCCTCCGGCTGGAGGGGAATCTCCTCTAGGGCCAGTTGACGAAACCGTCCCTCTCCCCCGACGCTCAGAGCCGCCAACCGAGAAATGCTGTCATACAACCACTGGTAACGATAGCTCCATTCTCTGAGAATTGTTGCCATATCAGGCGATTTGCACCATCTCCGTATATTCGGTCAGCAGTTCGTCATAGGTGAGGCTGTCACTCTCATCCTGTGGACTCCAGAGTAGCTCAAAGACGGACAGGCTGTCTGCAGGTAGTGCGGCAATTTTTTCCAGGGCCGCCTGTAACTCCTGGGTGGAATGGATGGGTCCCACCAGGGGCTTATCATACTCAGTCCCAATCAGAAGCGTCACGACCAGGTAGGCAGCCATTTCATCTTCAGCCGGAGCGACAGGACTCTGACGCCGAACTTTGCCACCCACGTTAACCAAGGTTTCGGCACTGAATTTACTCCGCTCCGTTACTGAAAGCTGGTTAAACAATGCCTCGGCCTGCTCCCGGCTCCGCACTGTTTGGGAACTAACCGCAACATGGCTCCAATTCTCCGGCGTGCGCAGTAATGCCAGAGCTGACTCCTGGAGCAGTTCTGCCATGCCTTCTGGGGTGTCCGTGTCGATCGATAGACCAATTTCGTTCAACCGGGTCTGCACATCTCGCGCTGATGCCAGCAGGGCCACCTGGAGCTTGGTCACGGTAACCGTATCATTCTCCAGTTCCCGATTGCGAACCCCCCCCGCAGCACCCACCGCGCTTCCTCGGGAAGCTTTAGTGATCATGCTGATCACCCACCAAAGGATAAAGATAGATACCCCACCAATGATCAGCAAAATAATCAGACCCAGAATCACATCCCCGGTGCTGGATTGGCTGGAGGAGGTTGTGCTGCTGGATCGATAGTTATTGTTGTAATTACTGTTGTAATTGGGTTGCCCGATCGGGACGGGCACTACTACTGGCCCCGGAGCTGGGCGGTAGTTAGGGTTGCTCTGAGAGTTAGGCCGACTATTGGAGTTGTTGCGATTCTGGTTGGAACTTGAGCCGGAGTTTGATCGAGGGGGGGTCGATCGTTTAAATGAACCACTCCGGCTACGGCCACCACTACTGCGGGCCACAGCTTCTGTATTCAAGTCCAGTTGGTTGCCCAGTAAGGGTGCAGAGAGGGGCAAATCAACCGTGCTGACGGCCAGAAGGGTGGCCAGGGCCGTACTAAAAAGCTGCAATCTTGTCTTTGTCATGACCTGAAAGTAATAGGGTAGTTGTACATGTCTTGTTGCTAATCAGCCCCAAATCAACCCTGACCCATTCCTGAAACACCTGACTATTCCGTTATAGCGCACCGCCACAGAATTAATCTAACCCCCTTGATAGCCTAAATAGAATGGCTCCACTGAGTCCGGTCCTAAATTAAGTTGATCGTCAATTTTTAAGGTCGATCGGCCCAAAATCAGTCATGATAAAAGCATTCTTACAAACCCCAATCCAGGGTTATGTCTCCTTCTCCGCTGTTTCATAATCGTCGGGAAGCGGGTGAAAGGCTGGCTCAAGCAGTACAAGTAGAGCTTAAACACCTCCAAACTCGCACTGCAGCCTCACCCGTAGTATTTGCGTTGCCACGCGGGGGAGTACCAGTGGCAGAGCCAGTGGCAGAACGCTTGGGCTGCCCCTTAGATATCGTTGTGGCCAAAAAAATTACCCAGCCAGAAAATCCAGAACTGGCGATCGGGGCGGTGACTGCCGATGGGCATGTGCTGTGGTCTGCTCATAGGATGGGATCGACACCATCAGACTCCTACGAAGTTGCCCTTCAGAAAGCCAAATTTAAGGCCAGGAGCCAGATGGAGCAGCTTGCCTGTGGCTGCCCTCGCATCAACCCATCTGGCAAAATTGCCATTTTGGTGGATGATGGCATTGCCACAGGGATGACCATGGCCGTGGCCGTTCAGGCCCTGCGCGCCCAGCAAGCTGGAGAAGTCTGGCTCTGTGCACCCGTCGCCCCTATGGAACTAATGGATACATTGGAACAGTGGGGCGATCGGGTCATCGTTCTGGCAACCCCCAGCCCTTTCTATAGCGTCAGTCGATTCTACAGAGAATTTGCTCAGGTAGAAACCACCATTGCCCTGGCCCACCTGCAACAGTATTACCGACATTTCCGGGAGGACACTTCCCCCTTGCCTGATCCTGAAGAGGAATAAACCAAACACTGCTGTTCCCGTCAGGGCATGGCATGCAATACCTCCTGACAACGCCTCTAATGGGGACAATTACTCTGGGACGCCAAGGGCCACCGCCGGACCCACCAGGGAGATATAAGGCATCGAGAAATGACGACTGGCTACAGCCTGCGCCTCTTCTGGCGTAACAGCAGTAACCAGGTTCCGGAACTGGGCATCGAACTCAACCCCCAAACCCAGCAGTTCATACCAGCCTGCCGTTTGAGCAATCTGGGCATTCGTTTGCTTGCCCAGGGCATATTGCCCCAACAATTTGTTCTTGGCTGCCTCCAGTTCACCCGAACTTAATTGAGCAGTCCAGAGGCGATCGATTTCTGCTTTCAGGCCGTCTAGGGCAACAGATGTGTTTTCTGCGGCTGTGCCCATGTAGGCTACAAAGTGAGACGCCTCCAATCGGGTTGGGTAGAAGGCTGAAACCTCGTAAGCCAGGCCACGCTTCTCCCGCAATTCTACAAACAGGCGGCTGGACAGCCCATTCCCCAAGTAGGTATTGAGGAGTTTCAAAGCCCCGTAATCTGGGCTATGCACGGAGGGGACTGGATAACCCAGCATGACGATCGCCTGCTTCGTATCTTGAACCGTCGTTGTGACCTGAGGATCATAGGTCAGCCGGGGCATAGAGGGTGGAGAGAGCGGTTCTGCTGGAATCTGCCAATTACCAAACACCTGATCGACCAGAGCGATCGCGGCCTCCGGCGTAATTCGACCCGCAATACTGACAATCACGTTATCAGGTCGAAAATAGGTCTGGTGATAATGTTGGAGATCCTTGCGGGTCAATCTGGAGACCGTTTCTATCGTCCCTAGACCAGAAAGGGCATAGGGGTGTTCCCGATAGATAGACTGACGTAATTGGTCCAAGGCAATGGTGAAGGGCTGCTCTTGCTGAGATCGAATCGCCTGGAGTGTGAGGCGACGCTCTAGGTCTACCTCGTTTTCTGGAAAGGTGGGCGATCGCAAAATGTGACCCGCCAGATCCAACATCTCCGGAAAATCTGGAGAGACCGTCTTCAGACTCAACAAAAAATAATCAGACGATGCATCGGCACCCAGACCAGCCCCTGTACATTCAATTCGTTCTGCAATTTCTAAAGAGGAAAATTGTTCAGTTCCTTTGGTTAATACTGAGGCAAACAGGTGAGAAATTCCAGCTTCTTGAGGAGATTCCCAAAGGGTTCCTGTCCGGATAAAAATTCGAGCTGAAATGATATCGGCAGCAGAATTTTCAACGGCCAGGACTACCATCCCGTTACTTAAGACTGTGCGATGAATGGGACGATTTTGGACGAGAGTTACACGAGAGTTCACGCTTAAAGAATTCCTTTTATCGGTTTTTTATAGAGGATTTTGTCATTTGTCATTTGTTTTTAACAGTAGTATTTACGAGTACTTGTTGTCATTCAAACTGCTCCAGCAGAAAAGTACACATGACCAATGACCATTTACATGGGTTTCATCATGACGGCAGCATAGTGATAGGGGGAGAGATAACGGCTGGCGAGGTGTTGTAATTCCTCTGGATGCAGAGAGTGGACGATCTCAGGATAAGATACGGCCATCTCAGGGCGGGCGATCGTATTGTAGTACCCATATAACCCTGCTAATTGGGCGGGCATCTCTGTAGAGAAGACAAAATCATTTCGGATCAGCCGCTTGCAACGCTCCAGTTCACTTGGGGTAATGGGTTGGGAGGTCAACTGGGTGAGGCGATCGCAGATAATGGCCTGGACTCGATCAATATCCTCCGGTTGTAACCAGACCATGATCGTAAACAGGCTGGAATCCCGCTGGAGAGAAAAACTACTGGTGATGTGATGGACCAGATGCCGTTCCTCACGAAGTTCCCGAACCAACCGGGAGGTACGTCCTTCGGTCAACAGCGCTGATATAACGTCCAGACCGCAGGCCCACCGCAGATGCTCTTCCTGGAAGGACTGCTCAATCCCTGGGCCAATCCAGGCCATCATCAGGCGGGCCTCTTCCAGGCGAGGGAGGTAGACTTCTTCCTGACGAATGCGGGTGATGGGAGGTTCTGCCTCCACTTCAGGCAAGGGACAGGGAGCGGGTGGGAGGAACTGGAACGAGCGATCGGCCAGTTCCAGAGCGGCGTCCTGACTGATGTCACCTACGATCACCAGGGCCATATTGTTGGGTTGATAATGGGCGCGGTGAAAAATCCGCATCGTATCCGGAGAATGCCGCATCAGCCCGACTTCTGTGCCCAATACTGAACGACCATAGGGATGTTGCTGATAAACCGTTTCCATCAAGATCTGGAAGCCAACGGAGTCCGGGTCATCCTGGGACTGACGAATTTCTTCTAGAACCACATCCCGCTCCCGTTCAAACTCTGCATCTGGAATGCTGGCCTGGAGCACCAGGTCAGCCAGGTAAGGCAGGGTCTCTGGGAGGTGCTGACTGGCAGTTGTAATGAAATAGTGGGCATAGTCATAGCTGGTGGCTGCGTTGCTAGTTCCGCCCCGGTTCTCTACCAGCCAATCAAACTCGCCGGGAGCCAGTTTCTCAGTGCCTTTGAAAATCATATGTTCCAGGAAGTGAGCCATGCCAGGCCATTCGATCGGCTCAATCATGGCACCTGCCCGAACCCAGATGTCTGCAACCGTTACTTCCGTCACAGAACATTCTTGATGAATCACGGTTAAACCATTGTCCAGCCTGGAGATGCTTGCCGGAAACGGGAAATCACGGGGTATCTGGGGCAAACTACTGATCTCAGAGTCGTTATGGGTTTAGATTGCTCTATCCTAACCTGTTGTAGTTGCCAAGTCCGCACAAATGCTCAAAAAAATGTGAGCGAATACAGACACAGGGCGGGTGATCCTAAACCCCGCAATAAGAATCACGTCCTGAGGCTATGACCGGAGTCAATCACCTGAGGCCGTGATGGTCTTAACGAAATTCTAAGTGAAGTTCCCCGCAACGCCGTCTTACCTCAGTTTTTGACCTGGTAAAAACCAGGTGGGCACCGTAGGCTGGCTTAAAGTTTCCGGGTACATGCCCGGTCTACTGCTGCCAGCGCTTGTTAAGGTTCCCTTATTCCAAAAACATAGATCATAAAACATTATTGGCAGTCACCAACGCCGCAGTAGAACCTATCACCCATCCTAGCAAGGTTCTCGAAGAGACAACAGTCTTGACAAATGAGGACAACCCTACTTCAAGGTCCATACCAGATGGCTTCGACTTTTTGGGCCATGGCCAGAGCCCAACTCTGGCGATCAATGCCGGTTCCATCAGGTAACAACATTGTGACGTGGCCCAGCTTACGCCCCGGTCGAGATTCGGTCTTCCCGTACCAGTGAACAGAAGCGTGGGGCAGAGCAGCGAGTTGTTCTCGCCGGGTAGCATAGTCACTGCAGGACTGTTCGAAACCCAAAAGATTCACCATCACAGCCCCAGAACAAAGCAACGCTGGACTGCCCAGGGGTAAAGAACAGACAGCCCGCAGGTGCTGCTCAAACTGGGATGTGCGGCAGGCTTCGATCGTGTAATGACCAGAATTGTGGGTGCGGGGGGCAATTTCATTCACCAGCACCTGACCCGTCGCCGTGAGAAACAACTCAACCGCAAACAGGCCGATCGCATTCAGCCTGTCCAGGAGGGTGTAGACGATCGCAGTCACGTCCTTCACCGTTTCGGGTTTAACCTCAGCCGGTACGATTACCCGCTGACAGACCTGGTTTTTCTGATAGGTTTCGACGACGGGATAAACTACGATCTCACCCGTTTCCGATCGAGCGGCTAGCACAGCCAGTTCCCGTTCAAAAGGGACAAATTCCTCTACCAGGACATCAGTATGGCCGATCTGTTGCAGCGTGGTCGTCAGGGCCACCGGGTCCCGGATGATGAACGTTCCCTGGCCATCGTAGCCATGTCGTCGCACCTTCAGCACTAGGGGCAAGGCAAGGTCACTTCGATCAGGCAATAATTCCAGCGGGTAAAAATGGGGAACTGGCAACCCCAGATCTCGCAAAAAACAGCGCTGCGTGTACTTATCCAGCAGAGGGGTCAGCACATCCAGTTGGGGGCGAAAGCACACCCCCCGTTGGGCCAGAGCGCTCAGAGCCTGCAGGTCAACAAACTCATTTTCAAACGTGATGATCTCGCAGGAACTGGCCAGTTGGGCGGTTGCTACAGCATCATCCACAGCACCCAGAATGGTGTGGGTGGCGATCGCAACTGCGGGATCAGTGGTGTGAGGAGTTTGAACGACCAGTTTAAGGCCCAGGGCTGCTGCTGGCTTTGCCATCATCCAGGCCAGTTGGCCACCCCCGATCACCCCGACCCGCCGCATCTCAGAAGAGGTTGTCTGCATCACCATCAACACCCCAGAGAATCACGGGTCGCCACCCCCGTTTTAGAATTAATCCCCTCTGCCCGCCGACACAGTTCTTTCACCTGTGCTCCATCCAGAATGGCATCCGTAAAATCGGCCCCCGTAATATCCGTATTTTGGAAAACGGAGCCGAGGAGGATCGCCTCCACTAAAACGGCATCTCCCAAATCGGCTCCCTTGAAATTGACCATATCTGCCAGTGCATTAGTGAGATCGGCTCCGCGCAGATTGGCCTGGGTCATATTAGAAGCACTGAGAACAGCACCCTCCAGATTCGCCTGCGAGAAGTCAGTCAATTCCATATTGGCATTGGAAAATTCAGCAGTCCGCAACATCTGACCGGAAAAGTTCCGTTGGGTCAGTTGAGCATTGCTGAACGATAACGGTGGGGGATATTTTCCGGGTACTTGAGCTGGAACGGACCACCAAAACAAACCCATCGCCAGAATCAGGCTAACCAGGGACTGCAGGATCATCGCCATCACTCAGGGGTATTACAACAGTCAAAATCTCTATTCAGCTTATAGCCTTTCTGAAGGGAGTAACACTCGAATAGAGATAGGGCAGCTACCCCAGCCAGGCAGGACACACAAGGAACTGATCCCATAGGCATATAAATTCCAGAGCTATGTTTCCCGCACAGCTCATACATGCAACCCCTCCGGTGAGGCGCAGGATGAAAACTCATTTTGAACGGGTATCACTTTCCTGGGGCAACTGGCCCAATTTACGCAGGTAGCCCTGCCCCTAACGGGACTGAATCTCCTGGCTCCCAATTACAACCTTGATGCTTCAGACCAACCTATGCTCAGGAATGAAACTGCCGCTTCTTCCGCCGGGCAATGGCTTTACGCTTTGCTTTCTCCAGAGGAGTTTCAAAGTGACGATTTTTTTTCATATCCGCAAAGATGTTGGCTTTAGAAACTTGACGCTTGAAACGACGTAGAGCCGACTCAATCCCTTCATTTTCGCCCAAAATTACCTGAGTCATGCAAAAACCCCTCTCTGTGCCAACAGTTAAGTAAGAAACGAAGCTAATAAAACCAGGCAGAGCAGGGTAACTCCCCCTGCTCTGCTGGAAGTCTATGAAGGTTAACCCTCGCGAGGTGCGGACTAGTAACGACGATCGTTGCGCCGGTTACCACCACCGCCACCACCGCCACCACGGTTACCCCAGCTATTACCACCACCAGAAGCAGGACGCTCTTCGCGAGGCTTAGCCTTGTTCACCTTGAGATCGCGACCCATCCACTCAGCTCCATCAAGAGCGTCAATAGCGGCCATTTCTTCAGCTTCGGAAGACATTTCGACAAACCCAAAGCCCCGTAACCGTCCAGACTCACGATCAACAGGGAGTTGAACCCGCTTAACCGTACCATACTCTGAGAAGATATCTGCTACGGACTCTTCAGTCACCTGGTAAGACAGGTTTCCAACGTAAATTGACATAAACTACTCCAGGAAAATGATGCAGAGAATTTAGATATCGGAGAGTTGTCTGTCAATACTGCTACTTTGTCAATACTGTTACCAGTACAACTGAGCACCGAATACAAAGTCTCGGCTCTCATAGTAGCTCAAAATTTTTCATGTTGAACCATAACTCGGCCTAATTTTAACGATATCGGCCTGCGTCTGGTGCCCGACTGCATCGGTTTTTTGATCGGATAGAGCGGAATAGAGGCCCGTGAGCTATTGCAATTCAGGGTTTCTATGGCTATAATTATGGATTGTGAAATGTGAAAAAATCAACTTTTAAGGGAGTTTCATGGCTAAGAAGGGCATGATTGAGCGGGAAAAAAATCGGCAGCAACTCGTTGCCAAGTACGCTCAAAAGCGGCAAGAGTTGTTAGAACAGTTTGCCAGTACCACCTCGCAGCAAGAGAAAATTGAGATCCACCGCAAGATTCAGCAACTACCGCGCAATAGTGCCCCTACCCGTCTCCGGAACCGTTGTTGGGTGACAGGTCGCCCCCGAGGGTTCTATCGGGATTTTGGTCTGTCCCGTAACGTGTTGCGAGAAATGGCTCACCAGGGATTGCTGCCTGGTGTGGTTAAGTCAAGCTGGTAAGTGCTTGATTACGCTTCATCCGCCAAAATTCGGGATGCCCTACCCGGCCTCGATACCCGGCCTAGACACCGGGTGTCGATGTCGAAGGCTGCGGGTTTGTGCCAGATGGGGCACAGATGCAAGAACAGCCCGTAGCCTTCGTCTATGGCTCCTCCGGCGGAGACCCGGATTGCATCTCCTCAATATCCAGCAAACTGACGATGACTCCTGCGATCGGCACAGACAGGAAGACCCCCAGAAATCCGGCAATTCTGGCTCCTACCAGAAGCGCAAAAAACACAACCACAGGATTCAAATGAACTGTGCTCTGCATGATCTTCGGAGCCAAGAGATTATCTTGAAGCTGTTGTAGAACGACACAAGCGATCGCCACCTTGAGGGCAATCAACCACCCCCCTTGCACCAAAATCACCAGAACCACAATCGTAATCCCCAAAGTCGCACCAATGCCGGGAATCAGGTTAAACACGCCAGAGGTAATGGCCAGTGCTAGGGCAAAGGGAATCTGAAGAACCAGAAAAATGATGAAAATACTGCCGCTATGGATGGCAGAGATCAGGAATTGACCCTGGAAAAAGCCGAGGAAATTTTTCTGTACAGCGGTGGCAAAACGTTCCCGATATTTGCTGGGCAATAGTTTCAGCAAGAGCTTCCAGAGATTGCCGCCATCAATCAGCATAAAAAAGGCCACAACCAGAATCACAATGAACGTGATGTAACTATTCAGCAGGGACGGCAGTGAGCTAAACAGAAGTCCTGTACTGGAAGCCAGCGCATTCCTGATTTGAGCGGCTAGAGGTTCCAGGTCCAGGCGCACATTGCGATCGATCAGCCAGTCTTGCAGTTGGCTTAAGGGTGTCGTGGAGGAACTCATGGCCACAACGACCTGATTGACCAGTTGCTGAAGTTGGGTGGTAATGGTGAGGCTAACCCCAGCCAGGAGCACAATCACCAGCACCAAGCTCAGCACAATCACAATTCCCAAGGCTGCCCCGCGACCCAGAAACCGCTCTAGATAGCGCACAGGATAGTTGAGTAAAAGGGCGAGAATGGCTGCGATCGTGAAGGTAAAGATGACGTACTCAAAATATTCGAGCAGGGTCACCAATGCCCAACCTGACGTAAAAAACAGCAGGAAACGAACCAGAGAGCTGGTACTGATGCGATCCCAGAGGGGGGTTTCCTGTGAGCTTACGGGGGGTCGATCATCCATAATACAAAATTCATAGTTTAAAGTTCAAACTTCAAAGTTCCATATCTAAGATCATTGCAGTTGGGGTTTGCTGCTTCCTGCTTCCCCTTCCTTGTGAGATTAAACACAGATATATGAGGTTAATGCTTTACTTTCTCCGCCATGGTTTGACCGCTTACAGCCTGACAGGGGGGTACTCTGGCACACCCGAAAATGATCCCGGCCTGACCCCAGAAGGATTGGATATGGCCAAGGCTTTTGCCAAAGCCTATGGGGATCATGACTGGACGGCAATTTTTGTCAGCCCCTTGCGCCGAGCCCTTCAAACGGCCAAACCGATCGCGATGGCGACAGGACTGGAAATTCAGATCCGCGATGGGCTGAAGGAAATCACCTATGGGGACTGGGAGGGCAAACATCCCAATCTGATTAATCAGGAGTTCCATGATGACTACGTTCGCTGGTTAGCTGACCCGGCCTGGAACGCTCCCACCAACGGAGAGCGGGCCGTGGATATTGCCCGCCGTTGTGGACGGGTGATTGAAGAAATTGAACACACTTACCCGAATGGTAATGTCCTGATTGTGTCCCATAAGGCCACCATTCGCATAATGTTGTGTGAATTAATGGGGATCGATGTCGGGCGCTACCGAGATCGATTCGCAATGCCAGTTGGAGCCCTCAGTATTGTAGAGTTGGCCGATCATGGACCCATGTTCCATTCCCTCTGCGATCGTAGCTACCTGCCCGACTTCCTCCGCGCTATTCCCAGCACTTAATTCGGCACCTAATTCCCATGTTCCACCTCTTCCGCCATCACCTTAACTGGAAAATTTTTAACCGAGTGGCCCAGGGAGTGGTGAAGCAACGGCTACTGGGATTGGCTTCTGAGATGGCTTACAACAATGCCCTGGCCTTGTTCCCGGCGATGGTGGCTATCCTGACTCTGATCGGTACCCTGAAAATTTCCAGGGAACAGGTGGATGGCCTGGTTAATCAGTGGTCCATTGTGGTGCCAGAGGAGGTGGTGGATCTGATCGCCAACTTTGCCCATCAAGTCCGAGTATCCAATGAACGGGGTGTTTTATCCATCAGCTTTCTATTTACAGTCTGGATCGCATCCAGCGCCCTGAATGTGGCTATGAATGCCATGGATCACATCCATCACACCCCTTTGCATCAGGTGCGCCCCTACTGGAAAGCCAAACTAGTTTCCCTACTGCTGACGATCGGCATGATGGTAATTCTGCTGGCAGCTTCCTTCCTGGTGTTCTTGAGTGACCTGATTGTGCAATTCCTGGCCGACCAATTGCACCTGTCCCAACCGTTCCTCCTGGATGCCTGGGCCCTATTACGCTGGGTATTAGCCTTGGCCATTCTCGCGCTTGGATTCAGTATTCTGTATCGCTTTGGCCCCAGTTGTCGCCATCCTGAAACTCCCCTGCTGCCAGGAGCCCTCCTAGGTGCCGCATCCTGGGCCATTATCTCCCAGGGGTTTCGGGTGTATCTGGAGTATTTTGGGTCTCGCCTCAGCCTGACCTATGGAGCCCTGAGTGCTGGTATTTTGCTGCTCCTCTGGCTCAACTTCAGCTCCCTCTCACTGCTGATTGGGGCCCAGCTCAATGTTTCGATCGGACAAATCAGACAAAGAAATGGGAGACGATAACTGATGCAATTGACCCTAAACCCGATCGCCCGCTGGACCCTGCTCAGTCTGGCCCTTCTGTCCAGCCCTGCTATTGCCGCCACTCCGCCCAAAACGACACCACCACGATCTCTAACCGCCGCTGAAATCAAAACCTGGAAGCGGCAGATGCTGGAGCAGATCACCAACGACCTGGAATTATCGGGACTGGGCAAACAGCCTTTTCCTCCTTTCTACCCGGCTGAGTTGACCGCCTATCGAGCCAGATGGGCCAGGATCAATCCGGAAGCTGCACCGTTTTTGGGACTCTGGGTTAACCACTGGAACCTGTTCCCCCCCGAATATGCCCTGACTGTTTTCCCATCCAAGATGCGGGGACAAATCTGCATAGTGGCATATCAGAACAACCAATATGCCGACGGGCCTCCCGTTCCCGGAGAAGAGGTTCCCCCCAACCCACCGCCACGCCTATCGGTGATCAAGCTAACCCGGGGTCAGGGGGTGGGGAATGGCCTCTGGGTCGATCGGACCTTGATCATCAGAACCAAACGGGACTGGATGAAGGATTGGGTTGAAGTCCTGGGGGTAGTAAAACCCCAGAAGCAGATCCAGATTTATGCCTCCCAGGGCATCGCCAGATTTAATGGCAAGCCACTGCCCAATCTGGAGCCACCCTCCCCCACCCTGATCAAGCAGCTCCAAGCTGCCCATTGCACCGACACCTGACCCCCCTCGTAAAAACCTTCCACCGGCAGGTCTCTCCTGATGCAGACCCCGATGTAGATAAAGAAAATCTGTCGGTAGAGGGCCTCGCTGAAAAAGCTGACTAAAGTTGAAGGGAATTGGACAGTCCGTAGCAGTTGCAGAATTAGCAGAGAAGCCTATGTCACTACAAAGCTTTGGAGTCATCGGTCTGGCGGTCATGGGAGAAAACCTGGCGCTGAACGTCGAACGGAATGGCTTCCCTATCTCGGTCTATAACCGAAGTCGCGAAAAAACGGATGCTTTCATGGCAAATCGGGCTGGAGGCAAGAACGTCAAGGCTGCCTACACCCTGGAAGAGTTTGTTGCCTCCCTGGAACGTCCTCGGAGAATTTTGATTATGGTGAAAGCGGGAGCCCCAGTTGATGGGGTCATCGATCAGCTCAAGCCCCTCGTCGAAGCAGGGGATGTGCTGATTGACGGGGGGAACTCGCTCTTTACCGATACTGCCCGCCGGGCCAGGGATCTGGAATCCACTGGCCTGACCTTCATTGGCATGGGCGTCAGTGGGGGAGAAGAGGGAGCTCTGAACGGCCCCAGCCTGATGCCCGGTGGCACCCGGGAAGCATACCAGAATCTGGAGTTCATCCTGACCAAGATTGCGGCTCAGGTGGATGATGGCCCCTGTGTCACCTACATCGGACCTGATGGCGCAGGTCATTATGTCAAGATGGTCCATAATGGCATTGAGTATGGCGACATGCAGTTGATAGCAGAGGCCTATGATCTGCTAAAAAATACACTGGGTCTGGATCACACCCAACTTCATGAAGTCTTCTCTGAGTGGAACACTACCGAAGAACTCAATTCATTTCTGATTGAAATTACCGCTGACATCTTCCGGAAAATTGACCCAGACACTGGCCTGCCCCTGGTAGATCTGATTATGGATGCTGCCGGACAAAAGGGTACAGGCCGCTGGACCGTGGCCGACGCGCTGGAAATTGGGGTAGCCATTCCAACGATGATTGCCGCTGTCACGGCCCGGATCATGTCCTCTGCCAAGCAGGAGCGGGTGGCTGCCGCCAAAGAACTGACTGGCCCCACGGGCAAGTACGACGGCGACACCAAAGCCTTCGTCTCCAAGATTCGGGATGCCCTGTACTGTTCCAAGATCTGCTCCTATGCCCAGGGGATGGCCCTGATGGGCAAAGCCTCCCAGGTGTATGGCTACAACCTCAATCTGGGTGAAATTGCCCGGATCTGGAAAGGGGGATGCATCATCCGGGCAGGCTTCCTGAACAAGATTAAGCATGCCTACGATGAGAATGGCCAACTGCCCAACCTGCTCCTAGCCCCCGAATTCAAGCAGACCATTCTAGACCGGCAGGATGCCTGGCGGGAAGTCGTGCAGGTGGCAGCCAAGCTGGGGATCCCCGTTCCTGCCTTCAGTGCTTCTCTGGATTATTTCGATAGCTATCGGCGCGATCGCCTGCCCCAGAATCTGACCCAAGCCCAGCGGGACTACTTTGGGGCTCACACCTACGAGCGCACCGACAAGCCCGGCTCCTTCCACACGGAGTGGATGGAATAGATCTCAATCTCATGCGTGGGGGCATACCCTGGGGTATGCCCTTTTTTTGTCAGCCACACCACCCCTGCCTCTGAAGCTGAACATGACTGCCTCAGTCCTTGGCTTAATCCAACTGCTCCTTGAGCGAAGTCGAAGGGAGCAGTCTAAATAGCAGGTTTGCCCCTATCGGAAGACCACCTTAAAAGCCGCCACCGTTCCACTGCCAATTTCCGTTTCCAGGACTTCGTCGTTATCCCAGACCAGGCGAATCCGCATATTTCCCGGTGGTGCAGTGGCCAGAGCGAGAGCCAACTCTGGCGAAACCGGTCCTTCCTGATAGGTGTAGACCTGCCCATTGATCGACATCAGAATAGCTTTGGGCGTGCGATTACTGGAATAGTTGCGATAGATGGGTTCCTGTTGTCTATAGTTTTCCCATTCTTCTCGATCGCCCCGACGGACCTTTCTGGATTTCCAGACTGTTCTGTAGCCTTCAATCTCCTTCCAGTAGCGGGTATAGGTGGCTCGAATTCCCTGCATTGACCAGCTACTGACAAAAGCAAAGCCATCACCAAAATTTTTGTCGTAGATCACCTTGCCATCAAATGGGCTGTCCACGACCTGGGACCAGGCTACGGGTGAATCCTGAGTCACAGTCGCTGGTGGCACAGCCAAAGCAGGGGATTTGCAGGCCAGGGTTAAGCCCAACCCTAAGCCTAAGCTAAGAAACAATGTCTTCATCCGGATCACCTTACAAAATTCTCGATATGGACTTGGGGTGATCAGTAATTTCATCAGGACTCGTTATTTTTCCGTAGACTCGCAACAAGGTGCAATGCTTCCAGGCAAGAGTCAGCCGCAAAAAGCAAGTGACCGTGATCGCAACTCAACCTCCTTCTCTGACCGGGTCAGGACTGCGTGATGAAAACCAGGACAATCTCGGAGGGCATTCAAATTCCATGCGCCATGCCTTTGCGAAAATTATCTTCCAGGCTCCCTGAATTAGCCTAATAGTCAGGTCTAATCAACAACCAGATCGCGAAGGAAGTAGAAGCGATCGCTGCTCAACCCGGTTCCCTGAACTCGCCCGACATAACCGGCTAACGGGGAAGACAATTCAATCAGCAGTTGATGGATCGTTTCTTTATCGGGGACAAAGTTGTCCAGTCCAGAGAACTTTGCATTATATTGCACACGAATTTCTGTAACTTCAAACTGTCTTCTATCCGGCTCAGTTTCCATGAGTTGTTTAATCGCTTCAATGAGATGAGATCTGAACCGCAGTTGCTTCCATATTTTTTCAATATGCTCATTGAGCTTATCATCAGCTTCTTTCCCAAAGGGAGAGTTCTCTAAACAGTTTTTCAATTCCCATAAATCGATCGCACCAGGGTATTTCGCTTTGAGTTCAATTAACTTTTGTAGGGTTTCAGGTCGAATAACATTCATATTATTATTCTTTGTTGTCAATTGAGCATCATTGGTTAATTCACCAGCAGCCATAATGATTTTTATACAAGGATCATAATCCTGTTGGAGATGATTTTTCCCAAGCTGTATGAGTTGCCCTGGAGTTTTGCTGGGTACTTTTTCGCTTTTAGTCGCTTTGCACTCACCAACCACGGGATAGGGTTGATCACAGTAGAAATCAATCCCTCCAGCCCCTCCAGTTGCCTCTGGATCAAGGCTAGCTTTCGGATCATTGCGAGAGTTGGAAAAACCCAGCTTGATTAGACTCTGGCGAACCAGTCTTTCAAAAGTGTTTCCATCGCTGGAATTGCCCACATCAGCGATCGTTTTAATCCACCTATCTAAATCAGGATCAGGTGGTTGCTGAAATGGTTGATCAGTCCATCCGAGGAAAATTCTGATGTCCTGTTCCAGCTCACTAAACGCTGGATTTATGGGCAAGAATTGGCTCAGGGTATATTGCAAATCTTCCAATTCTGGATGCAGGGGTGGCCGCAATGTTTCTAAATGGTGCTGTCGTTTCTGGAACACTGCATCACCGAGAACCGGCAAAAACTGAGTCACTCTCAGGGGCTTGATCAATCGATAGTCTGGAACAGGATCGCTTAAAGCAGACAGGCCAATGAATTTACCAAATTTTTCGAGTGGAACCCTATTTTGATCCACTTGCATAGGTTCTGGCAGATGATAAACCCGCAGCATAATCAGAAATAAACTTTGTCGTTGCTCTAACTGTTGAATCAGAGCTGATTCGGTCCAAATTGTTGCAGAAGAGACCGCTTTAATCTGCTCTGCCGCGTATAACATTTTGCAGGCTTCACATTTAGCCCAGGCTTTGATAGTTGCTGTCTCTGCTAACGGTTGAGCCTTAGTCCTTGCCAAATTTAGAGCATAGGGACGATACTGCTGTTCAATAGATAAACCAGCATCTTTTTCCTGAAAAGGGTAGAGCACAAAAGCCCATCCTTTTTGGACTGAAATGTTAGGAACTACGGCAATAATTCTGCCCTGCAATAGGGCTTCAATATCAGTTTCAGGTAGACACAAAGCCCGATCTAGTTGAATGGCCTCATTCATGAGTCGTCAACTCATTGAGATCAGCGTCAGAATTATCAGCCGCCACATCCGAGATATCTGTCGAATCAACTTCAGGTTCATCAGGCAGATCAGTGGGAACCTGATAAGAGGGAGTACTAAGAATTTCTTTTAGTAAAGGGTTGTGACTTCCTAACTGATATTTCTCACCCTTATCAGCGATAAATCCTCCAATTTGCTCTTCAGAAACCTGATAGTCTGATTCTCGCTTGTCAAACACAGAGAGAATGGCTACTAAAGGCTTGATTTCCTCTTCCTTCAGATCAACAAACTCACCACCTTTTTGAATTAACGGTTCAAGATGATTTTTCCTGAAATGGGAATTTATAGGTTTATTTTTGGAGCGAACTAAACAACCACGAGTCAGCCCAAATTCTCCCTTGTCATCCCGAAGTCTTTTAAAACCGGCCCCCAAGCCACCTCCGCCATCATACTGAAGTACAGCAACTCCAATACTAACTGGTTGATCTGCTTCAGTGCCCTCAACTTTGAAATTGAGGTAATCGTCTTTACTGCCACCTTTCTTACCTGGCTTTACCCTCGTTGTAACTTTCTGGAGGGTTACGCCTTCTATGGTTTGACCAATCAATAGCTCAAATCCAAACAATAGGGCATCAGCCAGAAAATAGTTATCATCTAATCGGTTAGAAATATCCTCACTAAGTTCATTTGTGAATGCAATCTCAACTTCATCAGGGGGCGGAAGTGGTGGCGTATCAGGTACTTGACAATTTTCCTGGCACCATTGAAGCATTTCTCTGACAGTTGGTTTTCCCTGTCCAATTGCCCTGAGTTGTACTTCATCAAATGGGTAAACAGGATGAGGAGGAATAAGCCCTCTTAAGTCATAGTAATTTTTCAGAAAAAACTTAACTAGCTCTACTGCAGAATCACTATTCAAATAATTCAATTCGTAGGGTTTACCTTGAGCTGTAACCCTATTAAAAACAGCAGGGGGAAGTTGTTTGACTTGCTCATCCCAAATTCCAGGCATCATTACTGTAAGAATGACACCCTGGTTGAGATTATCAAACAGCTCTTTAACCAAACCAGCAACAATTTGTGCTTTGTTCCACCCTTTATCATCACAATCTTTTTCATAATCAAGCTCATCAAAACAAATAACCAATTTGTTGTAGTCGCTGATAAGATCTAAAATTTGTAGAATTGCATCAAAGGACTGTTTCTGACTGGGAAGTCTTAGTTCATTGGCCTTAAATTGGGCTAGTTCTTTTCCACCCAACCAGTTGGAAGTATAAGCCGCTTCACTTTCTAAAAGAGTCCAGAAAATAGCTCGGACAATATCTGGATCTTTAACCGATTTAAATTTACAAAACTCACTCGTGAGTTTGTGAATCAATCCCGCTGCCTTTACTTCATTGATCGCTTCAAATCTTTTTACCAAATCCTTAGGAGCCAGAGAATTAGCACTAGGATTATGGGACTTTAAAGCATCGTTAGCCATGGCTGTAGCTAACTCCTGCCATTGCTTCACTCCCTGGCTGCCAATATTGGAAAGACTGTCTGCCAAAAGTTGTTGAAACCCCGGTTTAATCTGGTTGAGATCATTAAACTTACTGGCATAGACAAACAAAGCACCTCCCTGAGCCTGCAGCCGATGACGAATCCGGCTAATAATGTGGCTTTTCCCAGTTCCATTTTGGGCAGTGATGAGAATGGAAGTTCTTGGATATTGCCCAGCCTGAATTTCGTCTAAGGCTCGAAATACAGCATCAGAAGCATGAGCATTGAGAAATTCCAAATCAGGGAATCCCGGCCCCCAGATGTTATTGGCATTGACAAATGGAGGTTGGGCGAAAGGATTATGACTTTGCAGCGCAGCATCGACTGCTTCAATGGGCGAGGAGAGGGAACTGACCATATTGCTGTAACCCAAATCAAATGAGGAGTAAAGCTAAGCGTTAAGTAAAGATAGAGACTGGTCTGGTTAAATGCGTTTGGCATAGTAACGCATCGCACCCAAAGCCGTTTTGATCGAATCCTCTGTTTTATCAGAGGTTAGCTCTGGCATTTCACCACCGATGAGTTGAAAAATGTCTTTGCTTTGCATCTCTAATAGCCACTCATCAAAATGAGTGCGAGTGACTCGATCGCCAATCTCCCGACGCAGGCGATAGATGGGCACCAGATTGTTCAGATTGAAATCCCGATTCAGCCGATCGTAGACTTCCAGGGCCGCTGGCTTAAACGCCTCATAGGAATCGATCGTTGCAGCCTGAGTAGCCATGGGTGCAACGGTGCCCATGCCCCGGATCAATTGCAGCAGCGCATTGGCGGTGTTCTTCCCAATTTGAGCCTTGAAGGTAAAACTCTCGTCACCCAATCCAACCCTCAGTAATTCCTGGATCTGCTGGGGAGCGGAGATGGAAATTTTGCCTCGCGCCGGAAAGGCGATCGCTCCCTTTTGATTTAACTCGTCCAGGAATCCCTGATAATCTCCCGATTTCTCACCAGTACGAACAACCTTTTTGGAAAGGTCGCCTTTCTTAATTTCTGTCCCCGCTGTTCCTAGCTCCCATAGCGCCAGTAGTAGGCGAGTTCTTGACTGATCCGCTGTGTCCTTCAATGCCATATTTTTGTTCCGTAGAGGAGAGGAATGAGCTTGTACTTAACCGTCTACAAGTAGCCTGCATCACCCACAGGATTAAAAATGGTTTCGTTAAAAGAAAATTTACAAGCACAAACTTAAAAGTCTAAGCACGTGTTGGAAAAGTCAGGAATTCAGTAAAAATGCTGACTCCGTGTATTTTGCTATTCGCAGCTTACATGGAGTGCGACACATGAGTAAAGCCTACCCTAGGTGGGTCATTTGACATGAACATAACCATTCCTCTCATCCCTTCTTCTCAGGGGAGAAGGAAAGCCTGATGGAAGCCCCTACTTAGGGTGAAGGCAGCACTTGGCTATGATCCGTATTATGGTGAGGCGACTTGCATAAAAGTTGACCTCGGGTACATGTCACCTTTGCCCTCACCCTAAATCCCTCTCCCAATTTGGGAGAGGGACTTTAAAATGATTCGGCTCCCCTTCGCCCTTTTTGGGAGAAGGGGCTGGGGGATGAGGGCTAGAAAGCATCACTGCAAAAGTGACATGCTCCCGTTGACCTCTCGCAACTTTTCAAACACCCTCTAACATTTGAATCTGTTTTTGTATAACTGCCTTATCTTCTGAAGCAATAACAAAAGAATTAACAAGTTCACCTTTTTAAGGACTTTCTCTCTTGCCTTAACCTGAAATAATAAAACTAAGTCTTCGATACCGTAGAAACACTACATTGAATTTAGAAGAATATACGGGATTCGCTAATATCAAATGAATTCAAAGACCTGATTAGAAGGGTCACATCTCAAATTCATCTCAAATCAAAATAAATCCGCTGATTAGTAAATCTTGTGTGAAAAAGTCCTGATCGACGATCGTTCCTATTAAGAGGTTCACCATACTGAAAGAGAAACGTACAAACGAAAGTGCCCTGCACAGGGTGCATAACCTGCAGGTACTTTCGTCGGAATTCTTCTAGGGGTAATTCATGAAACTGCTACAGAAATTCACTGCGATTTTGGCTGTGACGGCTGCTACGTTTGGTGTCGGTTCCTCTGCAATGGCATTTTCAATTACGCAAAATAACAACAGTAGTGCCCTGTTGAATGCACTATTGGGCAACACGGACGGCCTCAGCAATTTTTCTGTAACGGCAACGGGAGATGCAGCAGCGTTTGGCCTGTTCAGTGCTGATCCCTTTGGCCTGGATAATGGCATTGTGTTGAGTACAGGAAAGGCGCAGCAGGTTGCTGGTGTGAACACCGTATCCAATGGTGGGAGTGACTTCTCGACTGATTTCGGTTCTTCTGGAGCGACCGGAGATACGACCAGCCTGGAAATCAGCTTTGATGCGGATGCAACAGCAGATAAGTTGTTCTTCCAATATGTATTTGGCTCAGAAGAATTTGTGGAGTACGGCGGAAGTCAGTATAACGACAAGTTTGAGTTGCTGCTAAATGGCGTCAACCTGGCCAAGCTGAGCGATGGCAAGGATGTGACCATTAATAACCTGGTGCCCAATCCCAGCGGTCCCTACCATGCGGATTATGTCAACAACCCCGCCGGTCCTAGCACGGTGACAAAGCTGGATGGCTACACCCAGGCTCTCACATTTGAAGGACTCTTAAACAAAAATGCCAAGAATACCCTCACGATCAAAATTCAGGATGTGGGGGATGGGATTTACGACTCTGCCGTGTTCCTGAAGGGGGGCTCTCTGGGCACCAAGCAACTCGTACCAGAACCTGGCGTGGTACTGGGTCTGATGGCGGTTGGTGGCTTGATGCTGCAGCGTCGTCGGCTGAAGAAGGCATAGATTCCCCTTGCCCTTAAACCTACCCTGGCCCTGCAGGCCACCGCTCCCAAGAGAGGATGTTATGAGGCCGTTATGACTGTGTGAGAAAAGGCACTCCGATCGGGGTGCCTTTTTTGTGGCTTCCTTACCTTGGAACTGCATACCAGCCTCAATCTGGGAGACAGAGGGAAATCATTCAGGTCAAAGTCTCCGGAACTGCTCGACATATTTTGGTAGAAATTACTATAATTAGAGCAAGGGATTTGTAATCCACTCAATCCCAGGAGACTATCGTGGAAGACCAGGAACTGACCGTGAAATCGGAGGAATATGGCCTCCTGACCGATTTATACCAATTGACGATGGCGGCCTGCTACGTCGGAGCCGGACTGGATCAGCGCTGGGCCAGCTTCGAACTGTCAGCCCGCCGCCTGCCCCAGGGGTTCGGCTACCTGATTGCCATGGGGCTCAGTCAGGCTCTGGACTACCTGGAAAAATTACAGTTCACCCCCACCCAAATTGAGTCCCTGCAGGCTACAGAAATTTTTGCCGGAGCCCCAGCAGCCTTCTGGGATACTCTGGCGGACTGCCGTTTTACAGGCGATGTCTGGGCCGTACCAGAGGGCACTGCGGTCTTCGCTAATGAACCCCTATTGCGGATTGAGGCCCCCCTCTGGCAAGCCCAACTGGTGGAAACTTACCTGCTGAATACAATCAACTACCAGACCCTGATTGCCACCAGAGCCGCTCGCCTGCGGGATGTGGCCGGACCAGAAGCCCATCTGTACGAATTTGGCACCCGACGAGCTTTCTCGCCCCAAGCCTCTCTTTGGGCCGCCAGAGCTGCTCTGGCCGGGGGGCTGGATGCCACATCCAATGTACTGGCGGCGCTGAAGTTAGACCGTCAGCCGGTTGGGACCATGGCCCATGCCCTGGTCATGGCTCTGGCGGCGACAGAAGGAAGTGAATTACAGGCTTTTACCACTTTTCACCAATATTTCCCCGGTGCTCCCCTGCTGATCGACACCTATGACACGATCGCCGCTGCCAAAACTCTGGCTGAGCAGGTACGATCGGGCCATCTCCAGATGCGGGGGGTACGCCTGGATTCGGGGGATCTCCTCAGCCTGTCCCAAGAGGTGCGATCGTTGTTACCAGAGGTTCCCATTTTTGCCAGTGGGGATCTGGATGAGTGGAAAATTGCGGCTCTCCGCCAGGGAGGAGCCTGCATTGATGGCTATGGTCTGGGCACCAGTCTGGTAACGGGAACGCCAGTGAATGGGGTCTACAAACTGGTGGATCTAGATGGAATTCCGGTGATGAAGGAGGCCAGTGGCAAGCTCACCTATCCAGGTCGGAAGCAGATTTTCCGGCGTTATGCCCAGGGACAACTGCAAGGGGATACGGTGGGGTTGATCACGGAGGTCAGAAACAGCCAGCCAGAAGCAGGAGTAGAGGAGAAACCCTTGATGCAACTGTTTTTCAAGCAGGGAGAGCCGATCCAGTCGATCGAAGCGTTGGATCAAATTGCTGCTCGCACCCGAGCTTCTGTCACCGCTCTCCCAGCCGCGACCCGAAATCTGGAACAGCCTCAGCCTCCCGTGCTAGAGCTGTCGCCAGCCCTGCAGGATCTGACCCAGCGCACCCGGCGTCACCCTTAACCCTATGCAGAATATCGCCCTGTTTGGTACCAGCGCTGATCCGCCTACTGCCGCCCACCAGACCATTCTGGACTGGCTGGCCCAGCATTATGACTACGTGGCAGCCTGGGCTTCTGACAATCCGTTTAAGGCCCATCAAACGCCCCTGGAACACCGGACTGCCATGCTGCGACTGGTCATCGAAGCCCTGCATCCAGTCCGGCCCAATATCGATCTGCACCCGGAACTGAGCAGCACAAAAACCCTGGTTACGGTGCAACGGGCCCAACAACAATGGCCAGCAGCAGCCTTTACCCTGGTGATTGGCTCTGACCTGCTGGCCCAACTGCCCCACTGGTACCGGATCAAAGATCTACTCCAGCAGGTGAAGGTGCTGGTGGTCCCCCGATCGGGCTACACCGCGAAACTGGAGGATGTGCAGGCTTTGGCGCAACTGGGGGCAACGGTCACGATCGCCCAAATGCAGACTCCAGCCGTATCCTCCACCGCCTATCGGGAAGAAGGAGAGCCTGATGCAGTCCCCCCTCCGGTGAAAGCCTACATTCAGCGGGAAAACCTGTACGACTCTGCCCGTCTGGGAGGGGGAACAGGGGGACGGACCTCCCGCAAAACAGATTCTAAGAAAACCCTGGCCGACTTCAAAGTTGGGGTGGATAATGTCATCTTCTCTGTGGATACGGAGCAGAACCGGCTGCTGGCCCTTCTGGTGATGCGCCACCAGGAACCCTATCTGGGGCAGTGGAGCCTGCCCGGAACCCTGGTACGAACCGGAGAAACCCTGGAGGAAGCCGCCTACCGCATCCTGGCAGAAAAGATCCGAGTGGAGAACCTGTATCTGGAGCAGCTCTATACCTTTGGTGACCTGGGACGGGATCCCAGAGAAGCCCCCGAAAGTTTTGGGGTGCGGTACCTGTCGGTGAGTTACTTTGCCCTGGTGCGGTTTGTCGAGGCCGAACTGATCGCGGATGGGGTAAGTGGCATTGCCTGGTATCCCATGGAACAGGTGCCCCAACTGGCCTTCGATCACAACAAGATTCTGGAGTATGGCTACCAGCGACTTCGGAACAAGCTGGAGTACAGCCCGATCGCCTTTCAGGTGCTCCCGGAGGTCTTTACCCTAAACGACCTCTACCAGCTTTACACCACGGTCTTGGGAGAAAGCTTTTCAGACTACTCCAACTTCCGCTCGCGCCTGTTGAAACTAGGGTTTCTCCGAGATACCGGGGTCAAGGTTTCACGAGGAGCTGGGAGACCCGCCAGCCTCTACCGCTTTGACGCCGAGGCTTTTGCCCCCCTGAAAGATAAACCCCTGGTCTTTATTTAAAGGATGCCTATCATGAAGATTGCGATCGCTCAGCTCAATCCTACGATCGGTGATTTGGCTGGTAATGCCCGTCAGATTCTGGATGCAGCCCAGAAAGCTGTTGTTCAGGATGTCCGTCTGCTGCTAACCCCAGAACTGTCCCTTTGTGGCTACCCACCCCGCGATTTGCTGCTCCATCCCGGTTTTCTTAAAACCATGGCTGAGACACTCCATCAGCTTGCGGCTGACCTCCCCCCCCAACTTGCCGTGCTGGTTGGGGCGGTTGAACCCAATCCCCAGGCCAGGGACACGGGGGGCAAGCCTCTGTTCAACAGCATGGTGCTCCTGGAGCAGGGCCAGATTCGACAAATCTTTCACAAGCGCCTCCTGCCCACCTACGACGTGTTTGATGAGGATCGCTACTTTGAACCAGGCCATCAGGCCAATTCCTTTACCCTGACCGGGAGAGGAGGAGACGGAGATTCCTTAAAAATCGGCGTGACCATCTGTGAAGATCTCTGGAACGATGAGGAATTCTGGGGCAAACGCACCTATGCCGTGAATCCGATCGCCGCTCTGGCGGAACTGGGTGTGGACCTGATCATCAACCTATCCGCCTCCCCCTATACCGTTGGCAAGCAGGTGGTCCGGGAGGCCATGCTGCGCCATGCGGCCATTCGTTACGACTGTCCCATCCTTTACGTCAACCAGGTGGGAGGCAATGATGATCTGATTTTTGATGGCAACAGTGTGGCCTTCGATCGTCAGGGTGAGCCCGTTTGTCGAGCCTGTGCTTTTGATGTGGACTGGGTCTTATTGAACGTTGACCTGGATCGGCGAGATCTCCTGCCCGGTGATACCCACGCCCTGCCGGATTGTGAGGAGGAAGAAATCTGGGGAGCCCTGGTGCTGGGAGTGCGGGATTATGTGCGCAAGTGTGGCTTCCGCAAGGTAGTGATCGGCCTCAGTGGGGGGATTGACTCGTCTCTGGTGGCCGCGATCGCCACCGCTGCCATCGGTCCGAATAACGTGCTGGGGGTATTGATGCCATCCCCCTATAGTTCCGATCACTCTGTAGAGGATGCCCTGAAACTGGCTCAAAATCTGGGGATTCAAACCCACACCCTCCCGATCGGAGACTTGATGGCGGGATACGATCGGGCTCTGGATGCTCTCTTCGTCGGCACCCCCAGTGGCATTGCCGAGGAAAATATCCAGTCCCGCATTCGGGGCAATCTGCTCATGGCCGTCAGCAACAAGTTTGGCCATCTGCTGATCTCCACAGGGAACAAGTCGGAGATGGCCGTCGGTTATTGCACCCTTTACGGGGATATGAATGGCGGCTTGGCGGCGATCGCCGATGTGCCGAAAACACGAGTCTATGGCCTTTGTCGCTGGTTGAATCAACAGGCAAAATCAGCGGTGATTCCAGAAAATGTCCTGGTTAAAGCTCCCAGTGCAGAGTTAAAACCGGGGCAGGTCGATCAGGATTCCTTACCCCCCTATGAAATCCTGGATGACATTTTGAATCGGTTTATCCATGAGCATCAAACCATCCCCCAGATGGTGGAAGCTGGGCATGATCCGGTGATCGTGGAACGGGTGGTGAAACTAGTCGATCGGGCCGAATTCAAACGGCGGCAGGCCCCACCAGGACTTAAAATCACTGATCGGGCTTTTGGGACGGGTTGGCGGATGCCAATCGCAAAACGGTCATATTCATGAATCCGGTCGATCGATAGTTCGTTATAATGCCGATCAGTTATTAATTTTTAACTATTTTCTCAGACTTCCCCATGCCAGAAACCAGGCCACTTAGGGCGGACCCGGCTCTTCTCGCCGCTGTAGCGGATTACTTCAAAGTGCTTTCGGAAACCAGTCGGTTGCAGATTTTGACCTGCCTGAAATCAGGTCCCATGAACGTGATGGAAATCGCTGAGGCAACAGGGCTGGGGCAGGCAAATCTTTCCAAACACCTGAAGGTGTTAACTCAGGCAGGAATTCTCTCCCGCCAGCCCAAGGGAACCAGTGCCTACTACGAAATCGCGGACCCGATGATTTTCGAGTTCTGTGAATTGGCCTGCGATCGAGTCAGCCAGCGGGTGCAGCAACAGGCTGAAAGCTTGCAGGCGCTGCGGGAGAGAGCCACCGTTTTTTAAAGTCTGGGTTGTGCTCCTAATGTCAGAGGACCCGATCGATGACTCCAGCGACGGAAACCAAAGTATGGACCGATGAGGAGTTTATGGCCTTACCAGATGATGGGGGCCGCTACGAGTTGGTGAATGGGGAGTTGGTAGATATGGGCAACTCTGGAATGGAGCATGGCTACATTGCCAGCCTGCTCAATATTGTGGTGGGCAGTTATGTCAGGTCCCAAAAATTGGGAGTGATCTGCGATTCCAGCACAGCCTTCAACCTGAAGTCAGGCAATAAACGATCGCCAGATTTCTCGTTTATCGCCAGAGAAAGACTTCAGGGTGTAAAACGCCTGCCGAAGGGATACTTCCAGGGAGCCCCTGATCTGGCGGTTGAGGTCATTTCCCCCAACAATACATTTGCAGAGATTCATAGCAAATTAGTCGAATACTTTGACAATGGCTGCCGATTAGCCTGGGTCATCAATCCTGATGAGCAATCTGTTCTGGTTTATCGTCAGCCCCAACCGGATCAACTGCTGAAAGGGACAGACAATCTGACGGGTGAGGAGATCATTCCAGGGTTTATTTTGCCTGTTGCAGACTTGTTTGCAGAGTTGGACTTTTAACTAACAGTCGAAGGTGTTCAATCGTTCAGGCACGAGCGGATTGTCAGGCATCGATCAGTGTTTTTTCCAGCTATCGACCCACCCCGGCCCTACGGGCTGCCCCTCCCAAGAGGGGCGTTCCCAGAAGCCGATCGCACCGATCGGGAAAGTGCTTCGCTAGTTGCCCTATTGATGAGCAACGGTGAACTGGGTTTCCAACTAAGCCGATCGCAGGACCAGGGTGGGTCTGAGACAGAACGATCGTGTTTTGAACTTGAAAGGTTGCACTTTGAACTCGGAAAGTCGTCTTCTGAAGCGAAACGATCGTCCTTTGAACTCGGAAAGTCGCCTTCTGAAACAAAACGATCGCACTTTGAAGCTCAACATTGCTGCTCAAAAAGAGAACGATCGCGCTTTTGAACTCAGAAAGTCGCCTTCAAAACCCCAACGATCGCACTTTAACCCTCAACATTCTCCTCCCAAGTACAGAACCAAATCCCTGCTTGGGAAAAGAATCAAGTCCCTCCTTGGGCACCAACCCAGATCCCCGCTTGGGAGGGGTGGCGCGTAGCGCCGGGGTGGGTCAGCTTTCCCGATCGCAGGGACATGAAGGGAGTCTTTCGACGGGCCTGTACAGAAAGTCAGGCGGCCCGCTATTGTGGCGCACCGATCGGTGATGGAGATTATGCCCCCGGATTACTCCGCTTCCATGGCGGCTATCCCACCGACACTCGCTGGACAGAACATCTGGTGGATCTAGTGCATCCGCAGCAGAATCGGCAGATCAAACAGGACGATCGCTCCAGTGCCTTTGTGCAGATTTCCCTCTACAAACCAGAGATTCAGGTTGGGATGTCCAGTACAGCACCCTTGCCAGAGTCGGAGTGGGAGGAAATTTGGGCTATCTGGGGCCGAGGAATTTCAATGGGTCTGGGCTGTCGAGTTTGTGCGGGATATGGTCAGCCAGAAACCCATACCGGGAATGTCCTGTATCGAGCCCAACTCATCGGTCAGGGGCAGGCAGCCAAGCTGCTGGATGGAACAGGTGAATTTCGCCCCAATATGTTTCGGGCCACCATTCGAGGTCATGCCTTGCGGTTATTCGGTGGGTTGACGGATGCCTCGACAGCCGATCGCCTGGTGGATCAACTGTTTGGCAGTGCCATGGATAAGGGAACGGTGGGCCTGCTGGGGATGGGCTTTCGGGATGCCGACCTGCAGTTAGACGCCTTTGGGAAAGATGCCTATGCATTGACGACCTACGCTGTCAAAGGAGAGTTGACCTGGTTACTCACTCAGCATGTCTCGGAGGCAGAAGATCAGGCTCTCAAAAAGCTGATTGTCGCCTTGACCCGATTTGCTATGCTCCTGGGGGGTTTTGGTAAATCCTGGCGGCGAGCCGACCAACAGGGGAGCACATCCCCTTCACCCCTCGTCCTTCATCCACCAGGACATCCCCGAAAAGGCAATTTTGTTAAGTTATGAGAAAACTTGATTCATCAATCGCTAATTAGTTATACAGTTTTCAAGGTGTTGTGTAGTACGGAATTCTATATTTCACAAACCCAACCACTGTGGCAGGGCGCATCTCGTATGCGCCCGATCCTTAATTTCCACTTAAGCCTGTAGCAGAAAAAGCCCGAAGCCCTGCTCTCGCATAATTCAGTGGCTGGGGAAATATGGAATTCCCTTCCATTATTTAAGTACAGCGATTCTCTCTGAAGTGGCGGTTGCCACCCAACCTGGCTGTTTGATGAGGCCAGCGGTCTGAGGAAAAAGCCTGTAGTCCATTCACGTTGAAAGCTGCTGTAGCCGGGAGATTAGGTGATGCGTGTCCTGATGATTCAACCCAACTATCACTCTGGAGGAGCTGAGATTGCCGGGAACTGGCCTCCGAGTTGGGTGCCCTACGTGGGCGGAGCTTTAAAAACGGCAGGTTTTACTGAAGTCCGCTTTATTGATGCCATGAGCAACTACATCGACGATGTGGAACTGGCGGAACAGATCATTGCCTATCAGCCGGATGTGGTGCTGGCAACGGCTATCACCCCGATGATCTACAAATCGCAGGAAACGCTGAAGCTAGTTAGAGCGGTATGCCCAAAGGCCAAAACCATCATGGGAGGAGTGCATCCTACCTACATGTATCGGGAGGTTCTGCATGAGGCTCCCTGGGTTGATTACATCATCCGTGGTGAAGGTGAAGAGATTACCGTTAATCTGTTACGCGCGATCGAAAATGGCACCGATGAGCACGATCGGCGCGAAATTTTGGGCATTGCCTTCCTGGAAGAGGGGAAGGTAGTCGCAACGCCAGCCCATCCCCCGATCAAAGATCTGAACACCCTTACCCCCGACTGGACCCTACTGGATTGGAGCAAATACATTTACACCCCACTCAATAGCCGGGTGGCTGTGCCCAACTATTCCCGGGGCTGTCCCTTCCGCTGTCGCTTCTGTTCTCAGTGGAAGTTCTGGCGCAAGTATCGATCCCGATCGCCCAAACACTTTGTTGATGAAATTGAACGGCTGGTGAAAGACCACCAGGTGGGCTTTTTCATCCTGGCTGATGAGGAGCCCACGATTAATAAGGCCCGTTTTGTTGCCCTCTGTCATGAGTTAGTGGAGCGAAATCTGGGGGTTCACTGGGGCATCAATACCAGAGTCACAGATATCCTGCGAGATGAGAAGGAACTTCCCCTGTATCGCAAAGCAGGACTGGTGCATGTCTCCCTGGGCACTGAAGCTGCAGCACAGCTCAACCTCAACCTGTTCCGCAAAGAAACCACGATCGCGGATAACAAACGAGCCGTCCAACTGTTGCGAGACAACGGAATTCTGGCGGAGGTTCAGTTCATCATGGGCCTGCCCAGTGAAACCCCGGAAACGATCGAAGAAACCTACCGGATGGCGCGGGACTGGAAAGCCGACATGACCAACTGGAACATGTATACCCCCTGGCCGTTCTCGGAACTGTTCCAGGATCTGGCTGATAAAGTGGAAATTCGCGATTACTCCCACTACAACTTTGTGACACCGATTATCAAACCAGATAATATGACGCGGGAAAGTGTGCTCAAGGGCGTGCTGCATAACTATGCCCGCTTTTACTCCTGGAAAATGTTGGAGTATTGGTTTGAGAGAGATCCCTTTAAGCGGCGATATCTGCTGGGGTGCCTGTGGGCCTTCGCGAAGACGACGCTGAACAAGCGCTTCTACAACCTGAAGCGGGTGAAGCAGAAGGGCTTCCAGACAGAAATTGAATTCGGCTTTGATGAGTCCAGAATTCTCACCCCGGAACAGATGGCGTTTCTGAAGCAGGAAAGATCCGTAGATACGGACTTCATGGGGACGATCTCCGCCTGTGGAGCCCCCAGCGACCTGCCTGACTATACCTCCCAATCATCCGTGGAGCTAAGCCACAATGGGGATATCCAGGTGGCGATCGTTGAGGATGAAGAACAACTGCGGGTCAAGTTGCGGGTGGACTTGCGGGCACAGGATGGCATCGAGGTGGCCAGCGAAGCCACCAACGCCGAAACCGGGCTGGTGTTGCTGGAATCCATTGATGTGGATGTGGCGGTGGTCGATGGCACCCTGCCAGACCTGGATCTGGTGAAATTCCTGCGCATGGCCCGCAAGGTACAGGCCAATTCCTATGTCATCCCCTCCCGGATTCTGGTGCTGCTGACTCCGGAACAGCTCTCCTTGGTGCCCGCTCTGCTGACTGCTGGAGCCGATGCGATTTGTCTGAAAACAATCTCGATCGAACAACTAGCAGAGGCCGTCCGTATCACCTACCGCAAGGGCAGTTATCGTGATCCAGCGATTGTGCTCCCGGCTGAACCAGCCGTGCCTGTGGGTTAAACCCAGGCCAAACCAGGGTACAGACAAGGATTCAAAAACAAATTCGAAACCCTGTGCCCTGGCTACGATCGAGGGTCAGCGTTCCTTCCAACTGGTCCACCAATCCCTGAACCAGGGTCAGGCCCAACGATCGGGTCTGGGTCAGATCAAAGGTTGTAGGCAAGCCAATCCCGTTATCCCAAACCGCCAGAATCAACGGATAGTGGAACTTGTCCTTGGGCGGAAGCTGGCGATTCCGATAGAGCTCAACATGGATTTCACCGGTTTGGCCGTTCGGGAAAGCATGTTTTAAGGCATTAGAGATTAACTCATTAATAATCAAGCCACAGGGAATGGCCTTTTCAATATCCAGCAGAATTTTTTCGATGCGCGTACAGAGTTTGATCTGGCGGGTATCAATGTTGTAGGACTCAAACAGGTGGGTACTCAAGTCCTGAATATACCGAGCAAAGTTGATGTTGGCGAGATCCACAGAGCGGTAGAGCTTTTCATGGACCAAGGCGATCGAGGTAATCCGGCTTTGACTGTCCCGCAGGATGCTTCTCGTCCGGGGATCGTCTGTTCTGCGGGCTTGCATGGTCAGCAAACTATCCACGATTTGCAGGTTGTTTTTGACCCTATGATGAATTTCTTTGAGGAGAACTTCTTTCTCCCGCAGTGAGGTTCGGAGTTTCTCCTCAGCTTGCCTTTGCGCGGTAATATCTTGCTGAACAGCAACAAAGACTGGGCCATATTCGGGATGCTCGAAGGCAGAAGCGATCGCGCGACACCAGAAAGGGGTTCCGTCTTTTCTGACATTATGAACCTCGTAAATAGCCTCCCCATTTTGGGTTACGGCCTGGGTAATGGTTTGATTCACCGCTTCTGCCGTGGCTTGATCTGGGGCATAGTTGACGATCGAGACGTGTTGACCGTTTAACTCCTCCGGACCATATCCAAACATCTGCTCAAATTTGGGATTGGCATAAACGATGATGCCATCACAGGCTCGGACCAGACAAATTCCTTCGGCAATGTTACGGATCACAATCGCGTGAAGCTCCAGAGTCTGCTTGATCTGGAGCTGCTCAGTCATAGCCTGACTCTGAACATCCTGGGGGGAGAGGGGAACGGCACGCTGCTGTTTAAGGGCAGCGATTTCCAGACGCAGGGCGGCCAATTCCTCCAACAACTGTTGTTTGGTTTTTTGTCGATCGCCCATGTTTATTTCTCCCGCTCTTCTGGCAGGGCACCCTCCCTAATCCGCCTCCCCAATCAGCGTAAATGCTGCCCAAACACCCGGATCAGGATATTCTTTCATTGTGGCCAACATGGCCTGGCGCAGAGCCTGGGCCTTATCAGGATTATCCTGCAGATTCTCATAAAAGTGGGTCATCAAAACCGTAGTCGGAGCATCTGGCCCTTTCCAGAGGGAAAGAAGCACCGTAGGAGCACCGGCAATGATGAACGATCGGGCCAGACTGATCACACCCTCCCCGGACGTGAGTTGTCCCAGACCTGTATCACAGGCACTCAAGACCACCAGTTCTGCCTTCAACCTCAGCGCTTTAATCTCATCCTCTGTCAGTAGGCCAGGGGTAGATTGAGGCAGGGCAGCAAAAGCCAGAGCAGATTCAGGATAGGAATCTCTCATCTCCTGATTGGTAAAGAAGTAGCTGAATCCGTGAGTAGCCAGATGAATCAGGCGGGCTTCCGGCAGTCGCTGTCTGATTACTTCCAGGGTTGCCTGCTGGCCCAATAGGGGTTGGGTACCCAGCAGTTGAGCCACGACCTTGGCTGCAATTTCGGTGCCTGGCAGAGGTGGGAGTTGTTGCTCAGGTTCCTCTGGAAAAAGAGCCAGCCTAGGCATGGTGGGGTTACCAACCACCAGAGCCTCCTGGGTAGTGGTCTGCTGCAGTTTCTGTTTTTGGAGTTGGGTCAGGGCCAGGAGACGAATTGCAGGTGCGGTGAGAATGGTGTGTTGTTCAATCAGGTACTGACCCTCTGGGTTCTGCAAAGCAGGAAAGGGAACCTGAAACAGTTCTCGCTCAGGGATGAAAATAACCCGATCGTTGGGATTCTGGGGCAGTTGCTCGGCAATGGGGGCGATCAAGAGTTGATAGAGTTGCCGAAGTTCCATCCGATCGGTGGGAGAAGATTTGACCCCAGAGGTGACTTGAACCTCTTCTTTGAACGTAAATCCTCGCCCTCTGGCTCCAATGGCATGGCGGCTATCGGCAATCAGGGTGGCCAGGGAAAGTGCGTATGTCTGGTGGTGTAAATCCAGATCCACCTGGCGAAAGGTAATGCCCTCCGTTGGGTGAATCACCCAGATATAAAGTTTTGCCCCGGGCTTCATCTCATTTGAATCTCCCGGAGCCCGTTCATCTGGAATGACTGAATATTGCACTAAGGTTGCATGGTGTTCTCTGGCAATAGTGCGGATCTGGTCCAGGTTGTATAAGTTGTCAGCCATCGCAGGAAAATGTTTCCTGAGGATCTGACAAATGAGAGATTGAGCTCGACTTCGTTCTGAAATCTCCAGGGCCTGCTCAAATTTTCCCTGGGCGACCAGAACTTGCTGGAGGAGGGAGTAGGAGCGAAGATCATGATTATCTTCTAGCGCTTCGATCGACCGCAGGGGGTAATAGAAACCCTGACGGGGATCTCCCCATCGGTAGAGCCCCTGACGAAGACGCCGCTTCGAATGTTCAATGGTTTGAATATCTGCCAATAACAGATCTTCAGCCTCCTGTAGCCTGCCTGAATTCAACAGAATCTGAGCCAGTTCAGGAGCCAACTGACTATCCGGTGCCACGGATAATTCCATTTGATAATAATCCATAGCCCTGGCATTATTGCCAGCACGGTAATAAGTCTGGCCCAGCTCTCTTAATACTCTGGTTCCTTTTGCGCCCAATTTTTGCAGCGCAGCTAGTTCACGTTGATAGAAATAAATAGCCCGATCGTATTGCTTCAAATTCCGATAACTGGAGGCAATGAAATCCAGTAATCTCAACTCTTCGTATCCATCCTGAAAACCTGTTTTTTGGCGAATTTCTATAATTTTCTGAAAAGTCTCTAGAGCTTGCTTATAGTCTTGTAGCGCAGTATGAAGCTTGCCAATTTCATAGAGAAGGTCTGTTTCTATGGTTAGATCCTGAGATGCTTGAGACTGTTTCAGGGCCAGATAGCATGCATGCAATTGTTGCTGGGTAAACTGATTACTGATTGCGGTATAGACACCAGTTTGATTTCTGAAAAGACGGACCAAAGATACTCTTTCAGGGGTACAAGAGTCCATATAATCTTCTGCATCATCCTCCAGATCTTCCTCCAGATTGAGGGATGTCGAGGGGGCTGATGGGTGGATATTGACCGATGAAATAGGGATATAAAATCTGCGATCGTTGTAGTTTTCCTGGACCCAATAAAAATTTCCTGAACGGCCAATGATAGACCATAATTCTGTACCGGCCCAGATCTGGTCACTGAATCTGGAATCAGGGGTCGGCTCATCATAAATAGCCGTTGATGTTGTGAGATAAACTTCGCCCTGCTGCGGTATGGGGGTGATCCGATGTGGACCATTTCGAATAGAAACAGGTTGCCCTTCGTCATACCGGTTTCCATCAAAAGCAAAGACAAAATCAACAGTTTGAGAAAAGAGCTGACGGGGCACGTCCATACTTCTGACAAATCGGACTGCTGGTTGGCTCAGGAGAATATTGAAATAGCCATTCGTTTTCTCTTTAGTGAGTTGAAAATTTTGGCTACTCTCCATATCAAAAGGACTGAAGAAAATCTCAGCCCAGTGATTACCCTGCCGACTTAACACCACACCAGAGCATCCGCGACTGCCACACCCAATTGTAATTCCAGTCGCAATTTGGGTCTGCCCATCCCCCCTCAGGTCGATCGGTTTGACCCAGATATCTTGAAGGGTGGGAGGCTCTCCATTATCCCTTTTCCAGCCTTTACTTTTCCAATAGTTGAGGGCAATTTCTTGGTAAAAATTGCTGTTATTTTGCTCTAAAACTTGATTTGAATCTGCTGAATTGACAGATTGTCCCTGGCTTGAAATGGGGGAGAAAAAAATAATGAGAGTAAGTACAAGCCCTCCCCCTTTGAGCATATTTATAATACTTTTCCGGATCATTCTTTCCCTCTCCAGTCAAGATGCAGCGCCCTGATCAACGATTCAATCAAAGTATATCCATAGAATCTCTTGTAAAGATTATGACACGGAATACGGAGATGTCTAGAGGCTATTGAAATCTCCTCATTGCAGCAGAATGGACCACAAAACAATTCAGCTTAAATGACAAATGTGAATTAATTGTGGAGGAATCATATTTATAGATAAAAATCTATGGAAAACATCTGGGATTATAGGAATATTCCTTCAATAAGCTGGGCAAAACGTCTGCAAAAACCAACAAGAACCTTGCCCGTTTAAGGTTTTAGGATCAGGTGACAATACGAATTTGCGGAATCGGAACATACCAATCCTCCAGAATTTCTCCTGTGATGTCATCTAGCTTCAGGTGCCGGTAGATGTGGCGAACTATAACCTGTCCCACTTGAAATTGGAATTGTCCTGGAGACAGGTTTTGTCGCTGGAGTCGTTTGACGGCCTCGCGGGATAAGACTCCGATGATCTGGTTTTGCTCCGTCCGAATTGTCCACCCAATGCCGTTGCGGGTTGCCATCAATCGCAACGGATCTCCTTCCCGCAGTTTCGTGATCAGGGATTGCTGTTCCCGCGTGGTCGGATGGCCCAAATTCACATCACCAGGGGTTAAATCCAGATAGAGGAGCCGGGAGGGGCGCTGCTCCTCTACGCCACCATCGGACCGATCGGCCAGTCGCTGCAAGGGCACAGCAGTTTCGGCCAGCAGGGGACTTGGTGCAGTAGCACAGAGGATCAGCTCTTCCCTGGCCCTGGTCATGGCCACATAGAACAGTCGTCGCTCGGCTTCCAGGTGAGTAGGACGGGAATCAAAGCCATCCGTCAGCAGAACCACCTTCCGGAACTCCAGTCCCTTCGTGCCATGGCAACTAGTGAACAGAACGGCATTCTCCTGGGCAAAGGTCGTTCCACTCTGGTTAAACTCAAAAATGGCCGTCAGAATTTCATCTGCACTGATGGCCAGTCCCTCCTCCAGAGATCCATAATTCCGTTCTTCATCCAAGGTTGCTGCAATCTGCAGCAGAGTCTGGACTGTCGGTTCCTGCTCCCGGCGATGCCAGCTCTGGAATTGGGCCTGAAACCAGGACTCTACCGACTCCTGGGCAGTGAAAATACGTCCAGCCCCCACTGCTCTTAACCCCTCTATCAATTGACAGGCGACGAAATTACGAATCAGGGGAATCCCCTGATTCTTCAAGGCCCAGGTTTTGATCTGGGCCTGTTCCAGTAAGGCCCGCACCGGACTCAGCCGTTGCCATTGATGGGCCACGATCGCAATCTCCTGGGGCAGAACCCCCTGCTGTAGCCAGTCTTGAACCTGCTGACCAATCCAGCCTGCCTGCTGAACGGGATCGGAACAGCACAGCGCTCGCACGGGCAGGCTCGCCTGTCCCTGTCGTTCCGGATTAATGGCCACCTGTTCGGCAGGCGATCGCTTACAGCGCTGGGAGTTATGCTGAATCAGGGCATTGGCCGCCTGGATAATAGATTCGGTGGAGCGGTAGTTCTCAGTGAGCAGGTAACGCTGGGCCTGGTATTCCGTCTCAAAATCCAGGATGTAGCGCCGGTTAGTCCCCCGAAATTCATAGATATTCTGGTCGTCGTCCCCGATCGCACAGAGGTTAATCTGTACCGATCGGGTTTCATCTTCCGATTGACCGAGACCTGCAATTAATTGAATCAGGCGATACTCCGTTGCAGCCACATCCTGATATTCATCCACAAAAATATATTCCACCTGGCCCAGGAGTTGCATACGGCGCATCTGACTTTCCCCTTCGTCCAGGTCTCTCCCTGGCTCCAGCAGGGCACAGGCATCCTGCAGGATCTGTTCAAAGATGTGGTCATTGAGGGAGTGGAGCTGCCCCAGAGACTGTCCCAGCAGGGAGAGGGCCAGACCATGAAAGGTGAACACCTGGAGTCGAGACGCCAGCGACCCGACCAATCCCTGTAGGCGCAGTCGCAGTTCCTGAACAGCATGGCGATTGTAAGCCAGCACCAGAATCCGATTGGGATGCACCCGCTTCACTTTGACCAGATAGGCAATGCGGTGGACGATCGTGCGCGTTTTCCCTGCACCGGGGCCAGCAATGACCACCATGGCGGGATCATTGGCCTCCACGATCGATCGTTGAGCGGGATTCAGGGGCTGCAGAATGCGGTCATAGTCCGCCTGGAGAAGGGGGCGTCCCGTCTCAGCCGAGGTGAGATGGGCATAAGCCTGGGCAAAGTCCTCGGGGGAAAGCTGGAAGTAATCAGCGACCAGTTGCTGGCGGGCGATCGGGTCAGTGGTTTTGCCATAGGCCACCATGAGATGGGTGCGGCGGGCCTGCTCTTGATAATGGATTTGCAGTTGCGAATAACGTCGGTTGATCGTCGTGACTCTGGCCCTGGGAAAGACTCGTAATTTCAGCGCCTGCTGGAACAAGTTGAGGCCGTCGGTAAGGCGCAGGATCTGCCGCTGATGCAGCCAGAGCAAGACCGCCTTAAGATCAGTGGTAGTCCAATGGAGCGGTTTGGTTCGTTGCTGAATCTGCTGCAAAATCTCTCCCAGATCATGGTCCAGCCGGATACGGGTCCCCATCTGCTGACCCAGTTGGGCATACAGGACTTCCAACACAGCCCGAGACAGATCCTGATGTCGGGTTAACCAGTTGGCAGTTTCCAGTTTCTCCAGCCGGACTGTCCCTGGGGCGATCGGGTGTAACTCAACCCAATTCAACGATCGCCAGCCCGCCAGAATCTCCGACAGCAGGGTGGCGCTGACAGTCCGGCTGCGGTCCGGATCCAAACGGGAGGCCAGTCCCCGCAGATTAACCTGCAGACTGTCGGCATCCCCCAGCAACAGCAGCAGTTCCTCCAGCAGATCCTGCTCCAGCGATCGCAGCCGATCGTGGGCACGGCGGGCATCCCCCCGCACCCCTTTGGTGATCAACAGCGTCAGGGGAATTCTGGAGGAACAAATCCCGGCCTGCTGGAGTTCCTGAATCCGCTGGGTTAACTCGGAGGCTGGAATCCCAGCTTCATCACTCAGCCGATCGAGGGGAAACGGCTCATCCTGTTTTTGACAGTGGGCTTTCGCCAGATGCATGGCATAGATCAACCGACGAAACAATTCCTCCTGCTGAGCCGAGAGCCCATGGTTGCGGCTGTACTGCTCCCATCGGCGGCAAGATTCCTGGGGATTGGGATGCAGCAGGTTGAACTGAATCAGGGTCGAAAGATTTTCAGCCCGTTCCAGCAAGCGAAATTGTTCCAGATGGTGCAGGGCAACTTTGATTTTGGTGTCGCGCTGGTCATCTTCGCTGGCAAAGGACTCATCCAGATCGCTGGTCTGGAAAATTTCGTCGGCAGTGACCCAGAACCACCCTCCTGAAGCTTGTTCCGTCGTATGGATGCGATCGCGCAAGCTGCGTACAGCAAAGAACAGATTTCGCAGGTCTGCATCACTGAGCTGGTTAAGACTCTTGAGAAAAAAGAGGGTATCTGCATCCCGTTCATCAAACAGGAGCGTACAGGAGGCGGGTAGGCCATCCCGGCCCGCTCGTCCCGCCTCCTGGGTATAGGCCTCTAGACTGCTGCTCAGGGTGTGGTGGATGACGGCCCGCACATCCTTACGGTTGATCCCCATGCCAAAAGCACAGGTAGCCGTCACTACATTCAGCGATCCCTGCTTGAAAGCTTGGAGTACCTCGTTTTTGTCCTGCCGGGACAGCTTGCCGTGGTAGGGGCGGGCCGGAATATCCTGTTGCTCCAGCAGGGCGGCCAAGCGCTCGGCATTGCGGCGGGTGGTAGTGTAGACCAGCACACAGCCCCCTGGGGCCAGAGCTTGATAGACCTGTTCAATTAACCGTTGATCCCTGTTGCCCCGCACCGGTATGACCTGATAATTCAGGTTTTCCCGATCGACCCCGGCCATAATCTCCTGTTGGATGGGCAGATGGTGATAGGCAAAGAGCTTCTGGATATCCTCCCGCACCGCAGCCGTAGCGGTAGCGGTCAGCAGCGCCAGCCGGGGCAGGGGCATCCGTCGGTCTTCATACAACTCCTGAATGAACTTGGGGATGTAGCGATAGTCAGGCCGGAAATCATGTCCCCACTGGCTCATGCAATGGGCCTCATCCACAATCCACAGGACAGGGGGGCGCTCCTGTAGCAAGGCGCGAATGCTGCTCGATCGCAGTTGCTCCGGGCTGATATAGAGCAATCCCTTACGGCCATCCCGAATGCTTTCCAGCCGCTGCGATCGTTCCATGGCAGAGAGGGTGCCATTGATAAACGTCGCCAGGTCCAGTCCTGCTGTTTCCAGATCAGCCACCTGGTCTTCCATCAAGGCCTGCAGGGGGGAAATACAGAGGGTGATTCCCTGATGCTGCCGATAGAACATCAGGGCTGGAAGCTGATAGCAGAAGGACTTGCCCCCACCCGTCGGCATCAAAACTAGGGGACGCTTGCCGCTCAGAATGGCCTGAACCGCTTCTTCCTGAAAAGGACGGAACCCAGGAATGTTGAATTCCTGAAAGTAGGGCTGATAGGTGAACCCTGGGGCAGCGACTGGAAACAGGGTCTCCAGAAGGGTCTGGAAATCGGGCAGATGATAGAGCCAGGGGCAGGGCGGCTGGGGCGATCGGGTTTGGTTCCGTTCATGGTTCCAGGCCAGCAGGGCGGCGAGGCTAAGGCGAAGGTCCCAGGGCAGTTCAGGGGCACGGAACCAGAGCTGTTCCAAGGCCGGATCACTCATCCCGGAGATCGCGGCGATCGGCAGATCAGACCGTTGGAGGCTCTGCAGGGGGAGACCCCAGAGCTGGAAAAATGCTTGGTAGGACCGATCTGCAGGGGTATCTCCACAGGTGAATAACCAGGCCCAGGCCATCTGGAGGCTATCTGCTTGACTTTTCCAGGATTGGAGAATTTGTTGCAACAGCAGTCGGGTTGCCTGGGCGTCTTCCAGCGGATTGTTATGGCTGTACTGGCTGAGCTTGTAGTGTTTCTGCAGTTTGTGAGAAGGTTGCAGGGGAAAGGCAAGTACCGACAGTTCCAGGGTATCAATCAGGGGAATCTCCTCGAACTCCCCCCACTTGCGAATCAGGTATGGATAATCAAACCGCCGAATGTTGTGGCCACAGAGACCCTGATCATTTAAGTGCAGATGCAGAAGTTGAGACCAGATCTGGTCCGCCTGGGCTGCATCCACATCCCAGCAACCCGCAGGGGAAAGCAGACCCAAGCGATAAATCTCGCCGCTGGAATCCACTTCTAGATCCAGATAGGCGTAATTATTGTCGATGCCAGGATGCCAACTGGGATCAGGGACTCGATCGTCAATATCGAATGCGGGGATCGACATAGGCATTGAGAATATCGATCGCGATACTGGACAGCACCACGATCGCAGCAAAGAAGACCACAATTCCCTGAACTGTAGGGTAATCCCGCAGGTTAATCGCCTCATAGAGACGACTGCCCAACCCAGCCCAGGAAAAAGTCACTTCTGTCAGAATGGCTCCCCCAAGCATTGCGGCCAGGGTTAATCCTAGAATGGTGATCACGGGAATCAGGGCATTTTTCAGGGCATGGGCAAACATAATCCGCCGTTCCGGAATGCCCCGAGCTCTGGCTGCTTCCACATAATCGGCGCGCAGGGTTTGCCGCAGGTTGACCCGCACAATGCGTTCAAAGATGCCACTGAGAAGGATGCCCAGGGTCAAACTGGGTAGGGCCAAATGGTGCAAGGATGTGAAGAAAGCCCCCAGATTGCCACTGAGCAGGCTATCCACCGTGTAGAGCCCCGTGCTAACAATGTAGCCCCCCAACCGCAGCCCTTCCGGGGGGGAGAGACTGGCCGGGAAGCGGGTGCCCAGGGGGAACCACTTGAGCTGGACAGAAAATACCAGTTGCAGGAGCAGGCCCAGCCAGAATAAGGGCACCGCATAGGTGATAATGCCAAACAAACGTCCACCTGCATCCAGGGCTGTTCCCGGTCGAGAGGCCGAGAGCACCCCTACCCCAATGCCCAGGATCAGGGCAATGACCATACTACAGAGGGAGAGTTCTACCGTGGCCGGAAAATATTGCTGGATAATCGTCCACACCGTTTGCCCCCGGCTGGTCAGGGAGGTGCCCAGATCCAGGCGGAACAGATCCCCCATGTAGTCGAAGTACTGTTGCCAGAGGGGAAGTTGCAGCCCCAGTTGTTCCCTGAGCACAGTCTTCGCACTTTCGGGAGCACGGGGTCCCAGAATGACATCAACGGGATCCCCAGGCGTAGCCCGCAACAACAAAAAGACAACGGTGGTAATCGTCCAGAGCATCAGTGGGGCCAGCAGCAGCCGGGCCGCAATGTAGTACTGAAGGGCGCGCGATCGAGACATAGCTTGAAACTACCGACCGTCCTGGCTAGTTTGATCATCCTGGAGAGCGGTCTGCTGGTCTCGCCGCAACAAGTAATCCACAATCCGTTCCAACCGCTCCACAGCGGCGTTGGTGGAGGCAATGCTGGCTTCCATCCGATCGACAATCCGGGTCAGACTGGCCTGGGAATCCGAGAGCCCAGACTGGGAATTTGCCATCCGCTCCATGACTTCGGTAATGGCCTTTTGTCCCTGGGCCAGTTGGGCGGCTACCTGAGTGTTGGCCTCTACCGCCAGGGTCAATTTATCCATCTGGTCATCTGTCCAGCGTTCCAATGTCATGGTAATTCCTTATTGGGCAAGGTGATAGGAATTGGTATGGGCAGAACCTTTGCATGCAACGCTTCTACCTAGACTAGTTCTGGCGGTTGTACGACGGTGGGCTGAATCTGAGGTTGGAACTGGAACAGGGAGTAGACCACGTCTCGGCGGATATCGACCATCATTTCCAGGAACAATTCGTACCCCTCACTCTTGTACTCGATCAGGGGATCTTTCTGACCGTAGCCGCGCAAACCGACAGATTCCCGCAACCCATCCATCTGCTGCAGATGTTCCCGCCAGAGGGTATCAATCCGCTGCAAGATAAAGAACCGTTCTGCTTGGCGCATCAGGCCAGGCTGAAGCTGATCAATCTGGGCTTCTTTCAGGTCATAGGCGATCCGCACCTGCTCATGCAGGAAGGTTTTAATTTCACTTGGAGACAGGTCCTCCAGTTGTTTAGGCTCCAGATCGGAAAGCAGGTTAATGAACTCCTTCACCTTTGCCACCATGCCATCCAGTTCCCATTCCTCCGGGGGCAGGTCAGGATTGATGTAAGCTTCGACGATGTCATTCATCGTAATTTCGGCGTACTTGATCACCTGCTCCTTCAGATCTTGCCCTTCCAGGACTCGCCGCCGTTCAGCATAGATGGCACGACGCTGATTATTCATCACCTCATCGTACTCAAAGACCTGTTTTCGGATGTCGTAATAGTAAGTCTCGACCTTTTTCTGGGCTCCTTCCAGAGATCGGGTCAGCAAGCCAGACTCGATCGGCATGTCCTCTTCGACCCGGAAGGCATTCATCAGACCAGCCACCCGATCGCCCCCGAAGATCCGCAGGAGATTATCCTCCAGGCTGAGGAAGAACTTGGTGGACCCAGGATCTCCCTGACGACCGGCCCGACCGCGCAACTGGTTATCAATCCGGCGGGATTCGTGGCGTTCTGTCCCAATGACATGCAGACCACCCAGACCGACCACTTCCTCATGCTCCCGCACGGTAAACGCCTCATATTCCTGCTTAATCTGATTGTAGGCATCCCGCAACTTCTGGATCACTGGATCATCCGTTGGGGCCTTTTCCGAAGCCACGGCCACCCGGTCCTCGGCCTCCAATTCTGGCAGACTGCGCTCCCCATATTGTTTAACCGCAAAATCAACGGCCTGCTTGAGCAGTTGTTCCGTTTCCCGCGATAGTTGGGTTGGGAAAATCTGGGGCGATGCTTTCCAACTCTTCACCTTCTTGCCGGGGGCAAAACCCTGAGCCGGAGGGCGATCGCGAAAAGTCGCCTCCGGAATTGACCCGCCAAAATCCGCCTCATCCTCTGGCTGCACAATCCGAGGCATGAAGTATTCCCGCACTTTCAGACGGGCCATGTAGTCGGAGTTCCCCCCCAGAATGATGTCGGTTCCCCGACCGGCCATGTTCGTGGCGATCGTCACTGCCCCTTTGCGTCCGGCCTGGGCAATAATCTCAGATTCCCGCTCCACATTTTCCGGCTTAGCATTCAGCAGGTTATGGGGAACTTTCTGCTCCTGGAGCAGGGCTGAAAGCAGTTCAGATTTTTCCACGCTGGTGGTTCCTACCAGAATTGGACGGCCTAGCTGGTGCAGTTCCGCACATTCCATCGCAACGGCCCGCCACTTGGCTTCTTCTGTTTTGTAGACCACATCCGATTGGTCCCGCCGCCGACTGGTGCGGTTGGTGGGAACGATCGTCACTTCCAGCTTGTAGATCTTTTCAAATTCTGCTTCTTCCGTCTTCGCCGTGCCGGTCATCCCTGCTAGTTTGGGATAAATCAGGAAGAAGTTCTGATAGGTAATTGTGGCCAGGGTCTGGGTTTCGGGTTGGATTTCCACAGCCTCTTTAGCTTCGATCGCCTGGTGCAGCCCATCGCTCCAGCGCCGCCCCACCATAATCCGCCCCGTGAACTCGTCTACGATCACCACTTCGCCCATCCGCACGATGTAGTTCACGTCCTTGATGAACAGTTCCTTAGCTTTAATGGCATTGAAGATAAAGTGGGCCCAGGGATCTTCGGGGTCAAATAGATCGGTGACCCCCAGCAGTTTTTCCGCTTCGATGAAGCCTTCATCGTTCAGGAGGACGTTTCGGGCCTTTTCATCCACCTCATAGTGGTCATCCTTACGCAGCGAGATTGCCACTTCTGCTGCCTTCATATATTTCTCACTGGGGCGATCGATCTGACCCGAAATAATCAGCGGGGTGCGGGCTTCGTCGATCAAGACGGAATCCACTTCGTCGATGATGCAGAATTGGAAAGGACGCTGCACAACCTCCTGCATCGAGGTGGCCATATTGTCCCGCAGGTAGTCAAACCCTAATTCGCTGTTGGTAGCGTAGGTAATATCGCAGTCATAGTTGCGTTTCCGTTCTGGAGGCTGCATGCTGGACTGGATCAGACCCACACTCAACCCCAGGAAACGGTGGATTTGGCCCATCCACTCTGCATCGCGACGGGCCAGATAGTCGTTCACTGTCACGATATGAACCCCTTTACCCGTCAGTGCATTCAGATAGGAGGGCAGGGTTGCCACCAGGGTTTTTCCTTCCCCGGTCTTCATTTCAGCAATCTGGCCATCATGCAGGATCATGCCACCCACCAGTTGCACATCAAAGTGGCGCATACCCAGAACCCGTCGTCCGGCCTCCCGGACGACCGCAAAAGCTTCTGGCAAGAGATCATCAAGAGTTTCCCGCTTTTCTAAGCGCTGTTTGAACTCTGCCGTTTTACCACGCAACTCCTGATCCGATAAGGCCCGGATGTCTTCCTCCAACACATTGATGTCTGCTACCAAAGGTTGATATTTCTTGAGTTTGCGCGCATTGGGGTCACCCAGCAAAGTCTTAAGCATGGCCAGTTTTATAGAGATATGTCTAGCGAGAACTATTACCAATCGTAGCACTCCGGGTCGAAGCATGAAGGAGCGAGCAGGTCGCTTCAGCCTATGGAGCATTCTCCCATTCCGGGGTTAGGCTACGGAAATTATACTGGCCACTGCCGGGGTGGCAGGTCACACAGGTGCTCAGGTTGAGTGGACGGGGCAGCTTGACCCGGGGATGGAGGGCTTTGAAATAGCGGGAGTCCCGGATGCGGTAGGGCAATTCTTCCTCTTCAATTTGAGGGCGAGAATAGTCCCGCAGGTATTGCCAGATCAATAAGCGACCGGGATCAACTGGCAGTTCAATCCGCCGACCATAGTGCTGCGGGTCGGATAGGAGTTGCCGCCAGGTTTCGGAGGGTAATAGGGCTGGGGGAATAGCAATATGACAACTGGCACAGGTTTCCAGGTAAAGTTGCTGTCCCAACTGATAGACCGGAGCCACTGGGTCAACGCCCCCATTCAGGTCTGGTTTGGAGCCGCTGGCGGGTTGGATCTGGATCTGGGCGATCGGGAAGGTTTGGGAGGAAAGGGCAAGGGACTGAGACAGAACCGACCCCAACAGCAAACTCCAGATCACTAGCAGCAGAATCAGAACGATGGGTGATTTTCTTCGGGTTGCCCGCCGAAGCAGATGTTCAGACTGAGCCCCTATCCTGTCTCTACTGCTGTTTATCTTCATCCCGATCGATAGTGAGAGAATCAGAGCCTATTGTAGATTACCAGCGGACCGATCAGGGACCAGGATAACTGGCAATCCCAGGGTATCAACTGATAGAAAGGGCTTTGAAGCGACGAAATCGATCGGAGTAGCTGCGCATTACCTGCAGGGCAAACATGGGGGTTTCCTGGACGGCAAACAGGAAATGTTCTTCGTTCAGGTAAGCCAGTTGGCAATCCGTTTTTGCGATCGCGGTGGACATTCGTAATCGGTCCGAGTGCACAAGGGCTCCTTCGCCGAAAATGTCTCCAGCCTCCAGAGTTTCGACCGACTTGCCCTCAATAGTCATCTCCACTTGGCCTTCCAGAATGCCGTACATGTACTCACCCTGATCTCCCTCCTTAAAAATGAGGTCCCCTGCGGCAAAGGTGAGGGGGTCGGGATCCTTCTGGTATTGCTTGACCGTATGGGCTGGTTGTAGCATGTTCTTTTCACTTCCTTAAAAATAAAATTCGGATCAACGTTAACAAAAGACAAGAAGACCACGAAAGTGGGGCAGCAGTGCTTTGATCAAAGCTGACTTCTTCCCCGGTTTCCTAAGTACCCGGTAGATTACGCAAGTGTTGCGGCAGGTGATACCGATCGCCAAGGACTTCCAGCAGAGGGCCATAGTTTCCCAGCTTGACGACACTGACTGAGGCAGCCAGGACATTAATTCGATCGCGGTAGCGTCCCAGATCAATCCCCAGCAAACTGCAGAGGATGATCCGGATGGTGGCTTTATGGGAAACCAGTAGCACATTCCCATCCGGATGCTGTTCCTGAATTTCAGCAATCACAGGCATAGCCCGATTGGCAATCTGGACAGAGGTTTCTCCACCCGTCGGAGGGTTCCAGGCTGGTTCAGTCAGCCAGCGAACATAGTCTTGATTAAAGTGCTGTTGCACATACTCTTGAGTCTGTCCTTCCCACTGACCATAGGCCAGCTCCCGTAAACCTTCTCGAATTTGTGCCCCTAACCCGATCGCAGTACAGAGGGGTTGGGCTGTAGCAAGCGTCCGTCGCATAGGACTGGCGTAAACCGCTGCCCAGGGGACCGATCGGTAAGTTTCGGCAAAGCCCTGGGCCATTTCATATCCCTCTGGGGTTAGATCGGGATCCAGATCACCACAATAGCCCCCAGAACGGCTATAAATGGTTTCTCCATGGCGGAGGAAATATAGTTTTAAACTCATAGGAGCAATAAACCATACCCAGGTTAAGAGCAGGTTTAAGGCAGTGGCATCAGATTTTCAGTCCAGCCGTAGCCTGACTGGACTCCTGTAACTCAACCTTAACCGGCTGAACCTGCCAGATATCCCGGCAGTACTCCTCAATCGAGCGATCGGACGAGAACTTCCCAATCCGGGCCACATTCAGGATGGACATCCGGGTCCACTGATCCTGATCTCGATAGGCCTGACTCACCCGGTCCTGGCAATCCACATAGGTCTGATAGTCCGCCAGCAGCAGGAATGGGTCGCGATATAAGAGAGAATCAACCAGCGGCTTGAACAGATGGGGGTCGCCGTGGGAGAAATGCCCAGCGCTAATCAGGTTAATCACCTCTCGCAGGGTTTCATTGCTGTTGTAGTAATCCCAGGGATTGTATCCCCTGGCTTTCAGGGCAGCCACCTCATCTGCGGTCAGTCCAAACAAAAAGAAATTTTCAGCCCCCACCTCTTCACGGATTTCAACGTTGGCCCCATCCAGGGTGCCGATCGTCAGGGCTCCATTCATCGAAAACTTCATGTTGCCGGTCCCAGAGGCTTCCAGGCCCGCTGTCGAGATTTGCTCCGACAGTTCGGCTGCCGGGTAGACCCGCTGCCCCAGGGTAACGTTGTAGTCCGGCAGAAACACAACTTTAATCCGATCGCGCACGTCCGGGTCGTTGTTGACCACCTCAGCCACCGAGTTAATCAGCTTAATGATCAGCTTGGCCATGTAGTAGCCCGGTGCAGCCTTCCCTCCAAAAATAAAGGTGTGGGGGGTAACCTCAAGGTTGGGATTCTGCTTGATCCGGTGATACAGGGTAATAATATTGAGAACGTTTAAGTGCTGTCGCTTGTACTCATGAATCCGCTTCACCTGGATATCAAACAGGGAGTCTGGATTGACCACAGTACCCGTTTGTTTATGGATATAGGCAGCCAGATCGGCTTTAATATCTCGCTTGATTTGCCGCCAGGACTGCCGGAACCCGACATCCTCGATCAGCCCTTCCAATTGCCGGAGTTCACTCAGATGCCGAATCCAGGTATCCCCGATTTTTTCCGTAATCAGTCGGGTCAACCGGGGATTGCTGAGGGCAATCCAGCGCCGAGGGGTGACGCCATTGGTCTTGTTACTGAATTTTTCGGGATTGAGTTCGTAAAAGTCCCGCAGGACTGTTTCCTTCAACAACTCACTATGCAGGGCTGCAACCCCGTTAATAGCATGGCTGCCGACACAGGCCAGGTTTGCCATGCGGACATATTTCTCCCCATTTTCGTCAATCAGGGAGAGGCGAGACACTTTACTCGTGTCATAGGGATATTTCAACCGCACCAGATCCAGGAACCGACGATTAATTTCGTAGATGATCTCCAGGTGACGGGGCAGCAGGCTCCCAAATAGTTTCAGGGACCATTTTTCCAGGGCTTCCGGTAGTAGGGTGTGATTGGTGTAGCCGAAAGCTTTTTGGGTGATCTCCCAGGCTTTATCCCACTCCAGGGTGTACTCATCCACCAGCAATCGCATCATTTCAGCAACACCGATCGCCGGGTGGGTGTCATTCAATTGCACAGCAAATTTCTCGTGAAACCGATCGGGAGACAGATTTTGCCGACTCATGATCCGGAGCATATCCTGCAGAGAACAGGAGACAAAGAAAGCCTGCTGCATCAGGCGCAGTTGTTTCCCCTGAATCTGTTCATCGTTGGGATAGAGCACCTTCGTCAGGTTTTCCGAAACCACTTTGTCCTCAACCGCACCGTAGTAATCTCCCCGATTGAAGGATTCAAAATCGAAGGATTCAGCCGCTTCGGCTTTCCAGAGGCGCAGGGTATTAGCTGTGTTGACCCGATACCCCAAGATAGGGGTGTCATAGGGAACCCCAACCACAACCTGGGCGGGAATCCAGCGCACCCGATAGCGCCCCTGATCATCGGTGTAGGCTTCCGTATGCCCCCCAAACTTCACTTCCAGAGCCCAATCCGGGCGGGCAATCTCCCAGGGATTCCCATACCGCAGCCATTTATCTGTGATCTCAACCTGCCAACCTTCGCGGATGATCTGGTCAAAAATCCCAAACTCATAGCGAATCCCATATCCCAGAGCCGGAATTTCCAGGTTAGCCAGGGAATCGATGTAGCAAGCGGCTAACCGCCCCAGTCCCCCATTGCCCAGGCCGGGTTCCTCTTCCTGCTGAATTAGTTGTTCCAGATCCAGGCCCAACTCCTCGATCGCCTGCTTGATCTGATCATAGATCCCCAGGTTAATCAGGTTATTGGCCAGGTGAGGCCCCATAAGAAATTCTGCGGACAGATAGGCCACAGTACGAGATCCATTGGTTGTATAGAGCGCAGCAGTACTGAGCCAACGCTGCAACATCCGATCCCGTACCGTATAAGCCAGAGCCATATAGTAATCATTCTGGGTCGCGATCACTGGAAACTTGCCCTGAATGTAGAACAGGTTGTCCAGAAAAGCGCGTTTGAGGGTTTCAATACTCAGACCAGTGCGATCGTCTTCAACCCGAATGGTTTCCAGATGGGAGGCTTCTACAGGTGGGTTCATAGAGTTCTACCGGGTACGGTTGCCACAAGATGATACGCGGGATGTGTGAGGGCACATTGTGATTTTGGAAACAGTCGCCTTTGAGACCGTTGCCTCCAACCAGAGTCCCTGCCAGAGTCCGCCGCCCTATCCTGCCCCGGATCAGGTGATCACCGTCGGTTTCTCCATGCCGGTATGAACCTGAATTTGAGCCACCTGATCGGCAATCGTAATCAGTTCAGCCAGGGCTGTTTGGGGGTCCAGTCCCTGCTTGGCCGAATCGGGTTCATAACTCTCCAGATAAACGCGCAGGGTTGCTCCCTGGGTGCCTGTGCCGGAAAGTCGAAAGACAATGCGGGAACCATCAGTAAAACCGATCCGAATGCCCTGTTTCTGGCTAATACTGCCATCGATCGGGTCGGTGTAACTAAAATCGTCACTGTAATCCACCGTGTAACGGCCCAGGGACTTGCCTTTCAGGGCTGCCATCTGGGCACGCAAACCCTCAACCAGGGTGTTAGCCCGATCGGTGTCTACGCCTTCATAGTCATGTCGAGAATAATAATTGCGTCCGTAGGTTTGCCAATGCTGCGTCACAATTTCTTCCACGGATTGCCGCCGCACCGCCAAAATATTCAGCCAGAAGAGGACTGCCCAGAGGCCATCTTTTTCCCGGATGTGGTTAGAACCAGTACCAAAGCTTTCCTCACCACAGAGGGTAGCCCGTCCTGCATCCAGCAAATTGCCGAAGAATTTCCAGCCCGTTGGGGTTTCGTAGCACTCAATCCCCAGCTTTTCAGCAACGCGATTGGCGGCCTGACTGGTGGGCATGGAGCGAGCAATTCCGGCCAGCCCATCTTTATAACCAGGGACGCCCCTGGTATTAGCCGCTAGAATAGCCAGACTGTCGCTAGGGGTGACAAAAAACTTGCGCCCCAGGATCATGTTGCGATCGCCATCTCCGTCGAAAGCGGCTCCAAAGTCCGGTGCATTCTCTCCATACAGAATATCCACCAGATCATGGGCATAGACCAGGTTGGGATCGGGATGTCCGCCCCCGAAATCTTCCAGGGGAGTGCCATTGTGAACCGTTCCAGCCGGAGCTCCCAACCGCTGCTCTAGAATCCGATGGGCATAGGGACCGGTGATGGCATGCATGGCGTCGATACAGGCCCGAAAGCCACCGGAAGTCAGGAGTTCATGAATGCGATCGAAGTCAAACAGGGACTCCATCAGTTGGGCATAATCCGTCACTGGATCAATGACTTCCACCGTCATCTCACCCAGCTTGAATTCTCCTGGCTTCGTCAGGTCAACCTCATTGGCTTCCAGAATCTGATACTGGTCAATCACCTGACTGCGGGCATAGATAGCTTCTGTGACCTTCTCTGGAGCCGGTCCCCCGTTGCTGATGTTGTACTTAATGCCAAAATCTTCAGTTGGTCCCCCCGGATTGTGGCTGGCAGAGAGGACAATGCCCCCAAACGCCTGATTCTTGCGGATTACACAAGAGGCCGCTGGTGTGGAGAGGAGTCCAGTCCGACCCACCAGAACTCGACCAAATCCGGCTGCTGCCGCCATTTTCAAGATGATTTGCACAGCCTGTTGGTTGTAATAGCGTCCATCCCCTCCCAGCACCAGGGTCTGACCTTGATAGCCTTCCAAACTATCGAAAATAGACTGGACGAAATTTTCCAGGTAATGAGGTTGCTGAAATACGGGCACCCGCTTCCGGAGACCGGAAGTACCGGGTTTCTGATCAGAGAAAGGTTTTGTAGCGACTGTCCTGACGTTCATATAACCTCCGAGACGCCCGATCGGCAAGATGATCATGCCCACCGTACCACGGACGGGGACACAGACTACCCCTAACCCGTCTTTCCAAATCGGGGTATTTTTGCAGGCTCAGTCGCTGGTCTGGGCAGGATGGAAGTAATCGTAAATTTGCTGGGCCAATCGGGGACCAATACCAGGAACTTCAGCAATCTGCTGGGGAGAGGCTTCTCGCAGATAATCGATCGATCGAAAATGCCCCAGCAACACCTTCTGGCGATGATGCCCCAGACCGGGGATCTCGGCCAAACGGGAGCGCCGCATCCGATCGGTGCGCTGCTGGCGGTGGAAACTGACCGCAAAGCGGTGGGCCTCATCCCGCAGCCGTCGGAGCAACTGCACCCCTGGTTGTTCTGGGTCCGACTGCAGGGGGAAAGATGCTCCAGGTAGAAAGATTTCTTCCCGTCGCTTGGCCAGACTGACCACCTTGACCTCTTCCAGCAGGTTCATCTGCCGAAGGGCATTCACCACCGCTGAGAGTTGCCCCTTGCCCCCGTCAATCATGATCAGATCGGGCCAGTCGGCATTCAGTGCAGCCCGAGCAGTGATGGGATCCGAACTCCGAGCCTTGCCATGACCTGCTGTCCAATTTTCTTCATCCGCCTTGGCATATTTACGAAATCGCCGTTGAATCACTTCGGCCATGCTGGCAAAGTCATCGGAATGACCGGAAGTGACCGTAGGGGTTTTGATCTTGTAGTGGCGGTAATGTTGCTTGGCTGGCAGGCCATCGACAAACACCACCTGGGAGGCCACCGCATCCGATCCCTGGATATGGGAGATGTCATAGCCCTCGATCCGGTGGGGCAGATCGGGCAGATCCAACAGGGTGGCCAGGTCGAGCATGGCCTGGGCGTTGCGATCGGCAAACTTCTGATTCCGAGCCAGTTCATACCCGGCATTCCGCTCCACCATTTCGATCAGGTCCGCTTTGACCTGCCGCTGGGGTGTCAGGATCGTCACCTTGCGCCCCTTCGTCTGGCTCAAGAAGTCCGCCAGCAGATCACTTTCCGGTAGATCATGCTGCACCAGAATCTCTGCTGGAATTTCTACCGGATCAACAAGGGGATAATGTTCTTCTAAAACTCGTTGCAGAATGGCCCCCGGTGTTCCCGATTGGGCGTCGGCCACAAAACCCAGACGCCCCACCAGCCTGCCTGCCCGAATCTGAAAAAGCTGAATGCAGGCATGCTGGTCATCGGCAGCCAGGGCGATCGCATCCCGAGACACCGTATCATCTGGCAAAGACACCTTCTGATCGGCGGCCAGGGATTTCAAGCCAATGATCTGGTCTCGAATTCGGGCTGCCTGCTCAAACAGCAACGCCTCGGCAGCCTGTTCCATCTGGCCCGTGAGAATCTCTTCCAGCTCACGGGTGCGTCCCTGGAAAACCATCGCCACTTTTTGCACCGTCTTCCGATAGTCTTCTGAAGTCACCAGTTGCTGGCAGACACCAGGGCAGCGACCAATGTCGTAGTTCAGGCAGGGCCGATCCTTAAACAGGGGTTGGGGACGCTGGCGCAGAGGAAAGATCCGTTTTACCAGGTGCAGCGTGCGCCGTAACAGCCCCACATCCACATAGGGTCCATAGTATCGATCCTTTTCCCGGCCCAATTGCCGCCGCCGGGTAATGAAAATGCGGGGATAGGCTTCTGACCAGGTGATGCAAAGATAGGGATATTTCTTGTCATCCTTCAACAGCACATTGAAGTGCGGCTGATGCTGCTTAACTAGATTGGCTTCCAGGGCCAGGGCTTCTGACTCTGTATCCGTGACAATAAATTCAATGTCTGCGACCTGACGGACCATCAGTTCCATTCGAGGATTGAGACTTTGGGGATCTCGAAAATAGGATCGAACCCGCGATCGCAATTTCTTGGATTTGCCGATGTAAAGAATGTGGTCGTCTGCATCTCGCATGAGATAGACACCGGGTTCGGTGGGAATCTCACGTAACCGGCTTTCCAGGCGTTCTGGATCTTTAATCAGGGGAGTTGCTTTCGAAGATAAGGCCACAAATGAGAACAGGTAAATTCATGTAAATTCATGGTCAAAAGAGTAAGGTCGATCGTCGCCAAACTCTACATCCATTATGCAAACACCCTGAAGCTCTCAGTGGGGTCACAGAAATTTTTAAGACTTAATCATAATTTTTCTACTTCTAATCCATGTTTTCAAGGAAATTTAGATTGATTGAGCCCTCCATTCAGTTCTCCCTTTGTATCTTTTTTGGGAACTATGTATAAAGTTTGGATAAAAACCCTCTGAGTCCTATAAAAATTTAACGAATAAACCCCGTCGTCTCCTGACTCAAGGATTAAAGCGAGGGAGTTTAAACAGAAGTAGAAGATACCATGAAGTATCATTTTTGACTGGCATTTTATCCGTAAGCCGTCTATTAATGAGAGTAGATCCTTAAATATCGCCTACCGCTAATCCATGTTCAAAATATGAATCTTGAAGAGTTTGAGCAGCAATCACAAGAAGCTGTCGAAAAAGCCTTGAATGAACTTCAGACTGCAACTCTGCTTCTGGCAGAGCTGGAAAATCAGGTCGCAGCGGCGGGGAATTCAGTGAGGAGCCTCAGCCAACTCATCGAAGCGCTCATTCGTCAGTCATCATCCGATCGAGAGTAGTATCAATGGGTTACTCAAGTCTTCAATTCGCTCACAATGGTTTGTCTGAGTAAACCCAGATTAATGGGTTTAACGAAGTAGTGCCTGACTCCTAGATCAATTGCTCGTTTCTGATCTGCTTGAAAAGCTAGCGCTGAAACTACAATAACAGGAACCTGGAACTCTTCTCTGACTTGTTGCATTTGTTCCAGCAGGGTGTATCCATCTATATCTTTTAACTTTAAATCTAGAATAATCAGGTGGGGTTGAAACTTTTCTATCAAAGAAAAAAAGCCTTTACCTTCTGATAAGCTCAGAACGTCAAAGCCACAATAAATTAAATAATCACTCAAAAGTCGTCGGTTGATTTCATTGTCTTCAACTAGTAGGATACGTGCTTTTAGAGCAACGTCTGAAGGCTTTTCCTCCATCATTATTTCTCATCTGCTCGTTGTACTTGAGAAGCTCCAAAGCGATTCCAGAAAGAAATCAAGAAAATTGAAACGATCGAGCAAATCATTGTCATTTCTTCCGGCTGATCTGCTTCTGAAAAGACTGTGATACCAGTTATAACACTGGGGTTCATCCCAATTCAAATCCTGTTGCTTGCAGAGGCTGTCTTAAACAAAAGCGGTCAGTTCTGTTTTGAGAGAAAGGGCATGCCTTTCCCTGGCGAGATGCCCCTGGTAACACCAGGAAACTTGAGTCTGTCTAACAGGATTGCAGCCGAGCCATTACCTTGACCAGATCATCGATCGCCTGTCGCAATTCCCTAACGGGTAATGGACTTTGATTCACGATAAGACTAAATGCCAGGGGTTGAAAATCAGGGTTAGACAAATAGCCTGCCAGGGCAACAACACCCGTCATTGTACCGGGCTTTGCCTGCACAATGGTCTGGACCGGTAAATCTTCAAAGCGTCTTTGCAAAGAACCAGCCGTCGCGGTGGTAGGCAGGGAAGCCCGGTAGGCTGAGACTGATGCCATGGCCTGGAGCGTTTGGACCAGAGCCTCGGGGCTGGCCAGGCTATGGCGGGACAATCCTGACCCATCAGCCAGGTCATAGCCAGATGGATTGACTCCCAAGCGGGTCAGGGTTGTTTTCATCCGCTGCAGGCCGATCGAGAGACTGGAATCCTCAGGATTGTCAACTGTTCCCAGGGTGCGTAGGATGGCCTCTGCATAGAGGTTATTGCTGGTCTGGTTAATTTCTTGAATCAGCGCCATCAGGGGGGGAGACTCGATCGCCCCAACTTCTTGCTGTTTCCCAGGTTCGACTGTCCGATCCAGACTTGCCTGCCGCACCTGAATCTGCTGTGCTACCAAGGCTTTCTGAAACTGCTTCAGGAAGACTTCTGCTGGATCCAGAACCGCAACGGCGGCAGAGTCAGGAGCAGATCCAACCCGCAACTGCCCCCTGACCCGCAGAATGGGCCGACGCACATCCCGACCCACCTCAACAAATTCGGGTTCTGACGGGCCTACGGTGATGGATGTATTCTCAATAGTCCAGCCGATCGCAGCTTCCGCATCCTCCCACTTCACCTGCAGGGGTTGCCCGACAGCCTGGGGAAATAATTCCAGCCCGATCGCGTTCTGATTCAGAATCAGGCTATTGACGGGAGCTCCGTACCCCGATTGGATATCCTCCCATTCCCAATTGGGGTGAATCGGATCTCCCCGGAAGTAGCGATCGTCCGCCAGCAATCGATCTACCTGACGAATACCCTGCTGTTGAACCTGGTGAGCCAGTTCCTGCAGGTCTTTCCGGCTGAGGCTGGGATCTCCCCGACCCACCACCCGCAGGATGACCTGATCCGCCAGGTCCATGCGGTAAACAGAGGTGCGGATACGAAATTGTGGTCCGAGGGTCTGGAGGGCTGCTGCCGTGGTTAATAGCTTGGCTGTAGAAGCAGGAATAAAGTACTGCTGGGCGGAGCGGGCATACAGCGTCCGTCGAGCGGATGGGGCTGCTGCCAGGGTCTGGACCAGAATCCCCCAGTGGGCGCGGGCCAGGGAGGGCCGATCAATAATGGCCTCGATCGCTGCTCCCAAGCCCGCCGAGCACAGCCGTTGCGAGACTGGCTGGGCCATCATCGGAAGCCTGATCCATAAGATCAGCATCAGGACGGGCAGAAATCCCATTCTTCCCAGAGAAAACTGTGGGAGAATCCCTCTGGCCACTTGGCTCAGTGCCCTGGCCAACCGTTGCCTGCCTACAGCCGATTGCCACATTCCGAACAGAACTTATGGGTGGCGACATTCTCTGCCCCACAACTCTCACAGGTTTGGGTTTCCATAGCCCGTTCTAATTGTTTACGCTCTGGGATCCCAATCATCTGAGAGTTGGCTTTACCGGGAGCCACCATCGGGTAACAGTTTTCGTCCCGCTTCACCCGCGCATCCACCAGCACCGGACCATCATGGGCCAGCATCTCTGCGATCGCAGCCGTCAACTCCTCCCGGTGCTGAATCAGCATGCCCTTGACCCCATAGGCATCTGCCAGCTTAACGAAGTCAGGCATGCCCACCTCCATGTTGGAGGAGGAGTAGCGCTCCTGATAGAAGGCTTCCTGCCACTGGCGCACCATCCCCTGCCAGCCATTGTTAATGATGATGGTTTTCACCTTAATGCCGTACTGGGCCAGGGTTCCCAATTCTTGCAGGTTCATCTGGAAGCTGGCATCTCCACTGATACAGATTACCTGCTCATCGGGCAGGGCCACCTTAGCCCCCATGGCTGCGGGTAAACCGTAGCCCATGGTTCCCAGGCCAGCACTGGAGATCCAGCGACGGGGGCCATTCTTCAGGAACTGAGCTGCCCACATTTGGTGCTGGCCGACATCCGTAGTGTAGTAAGCCTGGGGAGCCTGCCGCCCCACTTCAGCAATGACTTCCTGGGGAGCCAAACTATCGGGATAGGTGGGGACTACCAGGGGGTAATCTTCTCGCCAGCGATTGATCCGGGCTAACCAGGGGGCCGTATAGTCAGGGGCTTGTTCCGCCTCCCCATCTTCCGCGCTGCGCCGCAGCAGATCGAGCAGGACATGGCGCACATCGCCCACGATCGGCACATCCGGCGTCCGGACTTTGGCCACCTCTGCCGGATCGATGTCAATGTGAATCACCCTGGCACGGGAGGCAAACTCATCCAGTTTTCCCGTAACCCGATCGTCGAATCGAGCCCCTACGGCAATCAGCAGATCACACTCACTGACGGCAAAGTTAGCATAGGCCGTACCGTGCATCCCCAACATGCCGACGGAGAGGGGATGGGTTTCATCAAAAACACCCTTACCCATCAGGGTCGTTGTGACTGGGATATTAAATTGCTCCGCCAGTTCCTTCACCTCCCCATGGGCTCCGGAGGCGATCGCCCCCCCGCCCACGTAAAGCAAGGGCTGACGAGCCTGACGGATCAGCTTCACAGCCTGGGCGATCTGGCGAGGATTACCCCGCACCGTTGGCTTGTAGCCCGGTAGTTTGACCGTACCGGGTTCTACCGGCTCATAGTCAAACTGCTCCAGCCCCACATCTTTGGGCACATCAATTAACACAGGACCGGGACGACCAGTGGCAGCAATATAAAAAGCTTCTGCGACAATGCGGGCCATGTCGCGAGGATCCCGCACCACATAGGAATGTTTGACAATGGGAAGGGTAATGCCGAAGATGTCGGTTTCCTGGAACGCATCACTGCCGATCGCAGGACGAGGCACCTGACCCGTGACAATAACCATGGGAATGGAATCCATGTGGGCTGTGGCAATTCCCGTGACCAGGTTCGTTGCACCAGGACCAGAGGTGCCAAAGCAAACCCCAACCTGACCGGTGGCGCGGGCATAGGCATCGGCAGCATGGGCCGCACCCTGCTCATGGCGAACCAGGATATGTTGAACATGCCCCGCTGCTTCAAAGCGATACAGTTCATCGTAAATGGGGAGAATGGCACCGCCCGGATATCCAAAAATATGCTTAACCCCATGGCGCTTCAGACTGTCCATTAACGCATAGGCACCAGTCACACGCTTAACAGCCACGCTCTGCAGTTGCACAGAAAACCTCTACCAGCAATCGAAGATGTACGCTTGGCTCTCTATTTGTATCTAATGATGCAATGAGCTTGAACTCTAGTCTAGGGCTTACTATTGATCCCTGTCGAGAAAATGTCAAAAGGCTTTGAATTAGTAAAGAAAGGTCAAGCAAAAGACTAAAGCACATTCTCCAGAACCCGGCGGGTATTCTGCCAGGCCCAGACGCCGACAGCGGTGACAATCATGCTCATACTGAGAAGAACCCAGCGCAGGCCGATCGCATCCGTCAGGGGACCCGCGATCGCCAGGGGCAAACTGAGGGCAATATTCACCACATTATTCTGAAATCCGAACACCTTACCCCGCATTGACTCCGGTGTTTGTTGCTGGATCAGAGTCTGCATCGGCACTCCGACCAAGGCAGCCCCGATGCCGAGTAAGCCACTCAGACATAGCCCCAACCAAATATTGTCGGTGAAGGTAAACACCCCGAGGACAAAGGCCATACTGATAAACCCAATCAGCGGCAGGGGACGGTGGCGAAACCGGCTGCCCCAATGTCCCAAAATACCAGCCCCAAACACCATGCCCACCCCAGCTGCCGCCAGCAGAAACCCAAACTTAGTGGGTTCCAGGCCAATTTCCTCTGCCAACCCGATCGCCAGCACGGTCAGGGCGGCAAACACGGAATACAGAATCATCAATTGCAGCATGGCATTGCTGACCAACCGATCTTTGGCCAGGTATTTGAGTCCGGCCTTGAAATCCTTCCAGGGATGGACAGCCAATTGTTCCCGTTTAATATGGTGAGACTCAACCAGGGGCACCAGGTAAAGGACGATACCGGCCAGGAGATAAAGCCCACCCACCAGAATTTCTGGACCTATGGCTCCCCATTTGCTAGCGAGCTGGAGCAACGGTTCTCCAATGGCAAACCCCACAATCAGGGATCCCATCATCGTGGTGGTAAACAGGGCATTCGCCGTCATCAATCCTTCCGGACGCACCAGCAGTGGAATAGCAGCCTGCTCTGCTGGGGCAAAAAACTGCGTCAGAGTCGATTCCAGAAATGCGATCACCAGCAACACCGGAAACAGTTTTGGGAGAAATGGGATGGCGAGAATCAGGACTCCGCGCAACAGGTTAGAACCCGTCAGCACCTGCTTCTTATCAATGCGATCGACGAAGATACCAGCCGCTGAGCCAAACAGAATGGCTGGTAAGGTGTAAGCAATCATCAGGGCCGATCTGAGCGAGTTAACTGAGGTCACGCCCATCTGGTACTTTGTGAGCAAGGCAATCAGCAACACGAAAAAGACCTTATCCGCAACCTGAGACAGAACCTGCCCAATCCAGAGGGCCATAAAAGGTCGGTTCCCCAGGAGAGCACGAAATCCATGGCTAGTTGGCGATGGGCTAGTTGGAAGCATAGAGCTGAATGGGTTCCGTCACTGAACACTGAATAATGTTTGTTGGATACTCGCCTGTAACCAGTGAGACCCTTTAGATTAACCGTTCGGCAACCTCATTATGAAGGTTGCCCAGGCTTTATGGGATTGCTTCAGAAAAAGGCCGTGATTTCCCGTAACACTGTAACAAAGTGGTTAAAAACCGAACTGCCGTTGTGGGGCGAGTCAATGATGGTGTGAGCCAGGACGGTTCTGCCGGAAGCCGGTAACCTGTAACGGTATGGGGCGATCGCCACAGCGTCAGGTGCTCTGTCCCTGGTTCAGCATAGAAGCTGTCTCCTTGACCACCCAGGCAGAGAGAACTCCAGTGGGTAAACCCATCATGGCTGACCCGATGGATCGGAAACTGGCCAGCCAAAGGAACACCCCAACCATCCAGGGCAATCAAGGCTGCGATCGTCCCTCCCTGGGATTGCCACATCTGGGCTGCCACGATCGCACCCACGACGCCAGCACTGAACCCGATGAACAGTAAGGGGTCTACCAGAACCTGAGGAGCTAATTGACGGTGGAGGAACTGGAAGAGATGGCACCCCGAGTAAGCTGGCATCTGATGGGCTGGATAAACCAGCAGATGATCAGCAAGATCCAGACTGGACCCTGAAGCAGTCAGTTCCATCTCCAGAGCCTCTAAGAAGCTTTCTGTCAGGGTAGGGGAATGAACTCCCGGACAAATAATGATTTTCAACCCGCCTCCTGTCGCCGATAGCAGTTGAATTGGAGATAGGGACAATATTCTTGTCCTGACTTACAGCCATATACCCCCAGGGGGGATTCTAGGCTATAAAGAACTAAGGTGCACTGGGATATCAACTAGCCCATGCGCTCCGGTTTAACAATTCACCAAAGTCGAAGCGAGGGGGTTAAAGTGGTCGCTACACCTGAAAGACTATCAGCAGACGGGTCACTGCAGAACAGTAGCCAGGACAAAGTTGCCGTCCTACTCATGGGCTACGGTGAGGTTGAAAGCTATGAAGATTTTGCCAACTACAATGAGCAGGCCCTGAACCTGCTGACGGCCAAGTTTGCCCCCGTGCCCACCTGGGTCTATCCGCCTCTGGCCAAGCTCCTGGCCGTGTTTGACCTGCATGAATGGGGACATCAGCATGGGCAGTTTATTTCGCCTCACAATGCCATCTTTGAGCAGCAGCGGGCTGGCATTGAGCAAAATTTGCAGGCCCAATGGGGCGATCGGGTTCGGGTATTTAAAGCCTTCAACTTCTGTGCGCCTTTCTTGCCAGAACAGGTACTGCGTCAGATCAAGGCAGAGGGTTTTGATAAGTTATTGATTTATCCCCTGCTGGTGGTGGATTCCATTTTTACCAGTGGCATTGCCGTGGAACAGGTGAATCAAGCCCTGGTTAATCTGGCTGATGGAGCCGAACATTGGGTCAAAGGACAACGCTATATCCCTTCCTTTTACAATGAGCCAGACTATATTGATCTGCTAGCTCGTCTCGTGGAAGCAAGAATTGCCAGCGATCTGGCTGTAGCCCATTTGCCTTCCCAGACAGGAATTGTGCTGATGAATCACGGCTGTCCTCACCAAGCGAAGGGCTTTACCTCTGGGATTACGGAAAGCCAGGTTTTGTATGACTTGGTGCGGGAGCGCCTGATCCATCGCTATCCGCTGGTGTCAGTGGGCTGGCTGAATCACCAAACCCCCCTGATTGACTGGACCCAGCCTAACGCAGAACTGGCAGCCCGCAACCTGATCGAACTGGGAGCCACGGCGATCGTTTTTATGCCAATCGGATTTGCCACTGAAAATCACGAAACCCTGTTGGATGTGGACCATATTATTGGGGATCTGCGGCGTCGGCGACCCGATGTCACCTATGTGCGCATGGCCTGCGTCAATGATCATCCAGAATTTCTCCGCATGGCAGCCGCCTGGGCCCATCCCCAGATTGAAGCGCTCCTGGCAGAGCAAGCTCTGGGAGTAAATTCCAGTCTGGCAATCGAGCAGGCAAAAGCCCATAGTCATGCCCACAGTCATAGCCATGGGCATGATCATGGCCATGGCCATGGGCATCACCACCACTAACTCCAGACATTCCCTGTAGAGGCGCTGCATGCAACCCCTCTACAGGCTAATGTTTGGGTTCTGATTTATCCGCCCTTGCATCTACCGATTTGGGTGCTAAGATACTACAATTGTATTACGGCATTAACGAAAGCACACCCAAGGAGAAAATGAGATGCATACCCTGACTCGGACCTCAACCACAGAGATGGAAGTCACCAGCATTCGCCTGGAGCGGGAGCTGAAGGAGCGACTGAAGGAGTTATCCGGTAATCAGGGATACCAGGCACTGATTCGAGATATTTTGTGGGATTATGTCCAACGCAAATCCGCTTCCTATGAGCCCAGGTATTCCCGATCGGATATCCGCGCCACAATCGCAGCCACAGCCGAGCGCGAAGAACGCTGCCTGATCACAGGCAAATTTATCCGTGCCGGAGAGGCCATGCTTTTGGGATTCACCCTAGACGGCACGATGATCCCCCTCAGTCTAGACAGCCTTACGGGTGGTAACTGCGGGTGACACGACCGGCTCCTCGAAGCTGGCGATAGTAAGCCTGACTGACCGCATCACCGTCAGGAGACAACCGATCGAGGCCAATCCCATTCCGACCCTGCTCCTGACCTGAGCTGTGAATGTAGGTCTGGTCTCCCAGGTAAAGGCCAACATGGGTGGCTTTTTCTGGCGTACCGAAGAAAACCAGATCGCCAGATCGCAGATCAGCTAGATCGATCGGAGTGGTGAAAGCCTCCTGCTGATAGGCGTCTCGGGGCAGTCGAATTCCCACAGAAGCAAAGGCCGCCTGCATTAACCCAGAACAGTCATAGTTAGGGCCAACGGTTCCACCCCAGAGGTAAATGTTGGGTTGGGCCATGGCCGCCTGGGTAAAGGCGATGACTGCTGGGAGATGGGACTGGATCTCTGCCTCGGTCCAGGCTACAGCCTGGTAAGGAACCGTTACTGGTTCGAGCTGGAGGAAATCTCCTGGGGCTAACCAACCGGGGTAGTCATCTTCGCACAGGCAGACCTCGATCGCCATCGGCGGATCAACCTGATTCCAGGCAGGCGGGTGGCCAATCCTCAACTGCCGCCCCCTTGCCGCCTGAGTCGCTAACCGCTGACAGGCGGGAGAATCGTAGAGGTTGATGTCGGTCATACAGCGATATTCCCTGGTCTCCTTCGGGGTCCGATCGTCTGCCAGCTTAAGAGATAAATCACGGTCCATCACACCCAGTCCAAATCGTTATGAATCTAAATTAAGCCAACGGGTGAATCCGAATCGCCCTCATTGTAAACTTCCAGTAAAAGTTCTGTCTGCGAAGTACCTGATTTGACCCTTTCCTCTCACCAGCCAGATGAGTCTTTAGAGCGAATTGTACGCCTGATGGCCAAGGTTTTAGACCTGCCCTTGGTATGGGTAGTTTTGGGTCAGGTTAGCCCTCAAGTAGGAGTAGTTTGGGGCCTGTCTGTTGAGCAAATTGAGCCAACCTTGCTGCCTCAATCTTTATTGGTGGCTGATGAAGCAATTTTTCTGGCTAATATTGAGAATTATGACCAACATTATCCTGGGGTTAAATCCTCCAATTTTCTGGAGTCGTTTGACCTCTGTTTTCTGGCAGCTCTCCCTTTAAAAACCGGAAATGGTAACCGATTTGGCACATTATTTTTGGCCGATCGCAGGGTTCGGGAGTTCTCTTCCGAGCACCGATCTATGGTGCTGGAATTTGCCAGCCTGCTGGTAGAAGTACTGGAACTCAAACTGGTCACAGCCAGAAGTGTAGAAGTAGAAGCAGCACTGCGGGATTCGGAAGCCGAAATGCGGGCTTTGTTTGCAGCCCTCAAAGACGTCATTCTAGTGCTGAATTCTGAAGGCCGCTACCTCAAGATTGCCCCAACCAACCCCCGACTGTTACACATCTCAGAAGATGAAAAGCTGGGCAAAACCCTGCATGAGATTTTCCCCCAGCAACAGGCTGATATGTTCTTAAGCCTGGTTCGCTATACCCTGGCGTCTCAGCAAACGGTCAGTGCGGAGTATAGTTTGTCGATCGAGGGGGAAGAAGTCTGGTTTTCCACCAATATCACGCCCCTGTCGGAAGACACCGTTGTTTGGGTGGCGCGGGATGTCACGGAGCAACAACAGGCCGAAGAAGCCCTGCAACAGAGTGTGGCCCAGATTCGCCTGATTATGGATTCGGTGCCAGCTCGAATTGCCTATGTCGATCGGGAGCAACATTATCGGTTTGTCAATCACCAGTATGAGGAGTGGTTCCAGATTCCGGCGGAAGAGATCGTTGGCAAGCACATGCGGGAACTGCTGGGAGAACCGATTTATCAGGGATGCTTACCCGCGATCGAAACGGTGCTTTCAGGCCAACAGGTGATCTATGAAGACAATATGATTTCTATCAAAGGCAAAGAGCATTATTTTCAGGTCACCTTTACCCCTCATTTTAGAGAGCAGGAAGTTCTGGGCTTTTACGTCCTGGTTCAGGATATTACAGAGATCAAGTTCGCTGAGGCTGTGCTGCGGAGCAATGAGGAACGCTTCCGAGCCTTGATTCAGGATCTGCAGGTGGGGATTCTGGTCCAGGGAGCAGATGCGGAAATTCTGCTGTGCAACCGGGCAGCGATAGATTTACTGGGTGTAACCGAGGAACAACTGCTGGGCAGAACTTCCTTTGACCCGACCTGGAATGTCATTCACGAAGATGGGTCAGTCTTTCCCGGAGCAACCCATCCTGTTCCCCAGGCGATCGCGACGGGTAAATCAGTCAAAAACGTGATTATGGGAGTGTATCGTCCCTCCATGGGCGATCGGGTCTGGTTGCTGGTCAATGCCGAACCTCGATTGACTGCCGAGGGCAGGGTGGCCCAGGTTATCTGTAGTTTCAGTGATATTACAGCCTACAAACAATCCCAGGCAGAGCTGAGTGCGCTGTTTGCGGCTCTGGATGATGTCATCCTGGTGGTAGATGCTGGGGGCCGTTATTTAAAAATTGCCCCAACAGATCCAAATTTGTTGTACAAACCTGCCCCTGATTTGATCGGTAAACGAGCCCATGAAGTGTTTCCACCTGCTCTGGCAGATTACTTTGTGGGTCAGGTGCGGCTGGCATTGGAGAGCAAACAACGGATTCAGACAGAGTACAGTTTGCAGATTGGCGATCGGGAAGTCTGGTTTTCGGCCAGTATTTCCCCCTTGAGTGACAGCACGGCCATCTGGGTGGCTCGCGATATCACCCAGCAGAAGCAGGCCGAAGTGGTGCTGCGCCAGAGCAATGAAGAGCTGGAAGCCAAAGTGCAAGAGCGAACGGCTGAGCTGGAGCGCGTTCGAGCCCAGGAGCAGGAGCTGGCTGAACTCAAAGCTCGGTTTATCACCACCGCCTCCCATGAATTTCGGACTCCCCTGACCGTTATCCTGACCTCCGCTGAACTGCTCAAGCGGGAAGATATCCAATGGACGGATGAAAAGCGGATGAAGTATCTGCAACGCATTCAGGATGCTATCCGTAGCCTGACCCTGATCATGAATGACATTTTTACGATCAGCAAAGTAGAGGCTGGTAAGTTGGGATTTATGCCTACGCCCCTCAACCTGGAATCTTTCTGCCAGGATTTGCTGGACGATCTCCAGTTTCAGGTGGCCCGCCAGTACCAGTTAAAACTGAACTACGATCGCACCCTCACCCATATCTGTCTGGACGAAACCCTCCTCTGGCAAATTTTGACGAATCTTCTGAGTAATGCCATCAAATACTCACCCCAGGGGAGTCGCATTGATCTGGATATTCACCAGCAAGACAGCGCGGTTGTTTTCACGATTCGAGATCAGGGTATTGGCATCCCTGAACAGGACATGCCCTATCTGTTCGAGTCCTTTCATCGGGGTAGTAATGTCGGCACAATTTCTGGCACAGGGCTAGGGTTAACGATCGTGCGTCGATGTGTGGAGCTTCATGGTGGAAGCATCACAGTGGAAAGTGCCGTGGGTGCTGGAACCACCTTCACCGTGATCATCCCAATTAACCAAGAGGTTGGCCAAGCATAGACAGACTTTCCCCCTCGCTCGGGAACTCATAAATCCCTTACACCCTTCTCAGCAAACTCTCAGGGAGAACCAGCATTGTATGAGGAGGGTCAACCTTCAACTAACTTCAACTAACTGGGAACCATTATGAAACTTGCTTCTTTGCTTACAGGTCTTGTACTAACGGGTTTAGTTACTGTTTCGACTGCCCCCCTGAACTTCGCGAGCTCCCAGGGATCCCAAGCTTTTGCTGCTGAAGCTAAAGATGCAACCGGTCTAACTGCACAACAGAAAATCGACATGCTGATCAAGCACAAAGGTCAGTTTGGTAGTGGTGATCAACTGCGCCGCTTCTTCTTTGGTGATTTAGAGCCGATCGCCGTTCAACCCGGTGGTGCAGGCATGGTCGTGAACCTTTATAACAAGGCCAATAACGTCACGATTGCCTATTGTGCTACCTATGATGTGGTGGTAGCTGTGAAAAAGGGCAAAGTAACCAAGTTTGCAGCCAGCGAAGTTAAGTAAATTTAGTAACCCGATCTCATCTGTGAGAAAAGAGGGGTGGGGGCGGTCTCCCCTCCCCACGCATGCGGTCTACCCCTGTACCCCATGCACCAATCATTTGAGCTAGTTGTGTAAGACCACCTTCTTTTATTCAAACTACAAATTAAGTTTCCCCCTGGCTTTCCTGCTCAAGGGGGTGACTGTAGGTTAGGGGGAGTTGTAGCTGAAGTTATGTTACTGTCCTGGTGTGTTATTTACCATCAGTGCATCAGGTGGTTTGATTAAACTGAATGTGCGTTTCAGCCCCCGACTCCCCCAACCTCTTTCCATCTGAGAGGCAGGGGGGCGAGGGCTACTTGTTGATCCTGAACTGGAAAAATTCGCAATGGATATTAAAGATACATTAGGGCTTCTGCATCCTGCGATCGCAGTGCTGGTAATCTATCCCCTGATTGGAATTGTCCTGAACCGGGCCTTACAGGTACGCCAGCGACGACTGGAGCAGGCTTCTGCAGGTAAAAGTAATGTTCCTCCTGTGGTGGGTAAAGAGCATGTCCAGATTGGGCGCTGGCTCAGCGGTGCAGTTGTTGGACTAGCTCTGTTGGGGTTAGCTCATCCGATTCTGTTCAAAATGTTAAAAGCCCAGGCCTGGACTACAAATCCCATGCGGGTGATGTTTGTGGTCATTATGTTTGTGGCAACGATCGCGTCCCTGGTGATGCTTTACTCCGCTCGATCAAAACTCTGGAGAGGGGTTTTTGCCACTCTGACAGGCATGGGATTGATTTTAATTGGTTCCCAACCCGAGATCTTTCGCCGAGGTGAACTGCAGGATCTGTTTAAACCTGGTGTGGCCCAGGAGGTTTTTACCTCCCACTACTACATTGGCATTGGGGCAGCGCTGCTGATGGTTTTTTCCCTGGCTACTGTTCAGGACATCTACCAGGATCGGCAAAATCGCTGGCGCAACGCCCACATTATCTTGAATTCGATCGCCCTGCTCCTGTTTATCGGCCAGGGGATCACGGGAGCAAGAGACCTACTAGAAATTCCCCTGAGCTGGCAGGAACCAGCCGTTTATCGCTGCGACTTTGTCAATAAAGTCTGTCCCTAAGTCAGAACTCAGCTTTAAAGACTACTGGTCATCACCATCGGTCCAGTCGGAATTTTAGGATCAGGGGATCCCTCAACCGTTACCACCAAAGTGGTGATCTGGGAGTCATCTAGCAGGGAGAGTTTGGTAAACACAAAGCCGTTCTCATTGGCATTGAAGTGCTCCCAGGCCACTTTTTCCCCATCAATCACAAGCCAGAGCTGGTAATGCTGGCCCTTGGGTAAGGCTGGTAGATTCCGCAGGAGCAGCACTGCTTTGGGCTCTCCCGGTGTGACCACAATACTGCCAGAAGCCTCTGCAGCCTGGTCCATCCCTTTGAGGGACACCAGATGGGTTTTGGGCTGTTGCAGCATGGTGATCACATCATGCTGTTTGGCAACCTGGGTTCGCAGGACAACAATTTGCTGTCGCAAACGGTAACTATCTAACCCGATCGCAACGGCTAGTGCGGCTACACCCGCCAGGATTCCCCACCGTCTGACAGAGGTTCCTAGCTTGGGGCGCTGGATGGGCACCCAATTACTCGGCATGGCTGCCGCTCCCAGAATCGTCGATCGCAGTGCCTCCGAAGGACATACCTCCGGCAACGCATAGGGCATTGTTTCTAAGACTTGCTGTAAGCGTTGCAACTCTGTGGCTAGTTCGGGATGATCGGCCAGATGTCGTCGCAAGACTTCCGCTTCCTCAGGACTCAGGTTACCGAGAACATAGCCTGCCATGAGTTCATCTAACCGTTCAGGAGGAAATCGCTCAGTCATACCGCTTCCTAATCAATCCAAGTTTGCAGGTGCTTTCTCAAGCTTAGTAATCCCTGTCGAGACCAGGTTTTCACGGTTCCCAAGGGGAGACCTAATTGTGCTGCAATTTCTGATTGGCTTAATCCGTTATAGTAAGCCAGTTCTAGAATTTGTCGTTGCTTTTCGGGAAGTTGAAGCAAGGCATCCTGCACATAATGCGATCGTTGCTGTAGAGATGCAGCCTCAAAAGGGGTGATAGGAGGAGTCTCGGTTGCCATCGTTTGCCCTAACTGTTGCAAAACTTTCAGTTTATGGTTGCGAGAACGGAGTCGATCGATGGCCCTTGAGCGGGTCATTGTGGTCAAAAAGCTGCCTAAAGATCCCCGATCGGGATTGTAAGTTTGACTCTGCCAGAGATATAAAAATACCTCCTGGGTCAGATCCTCTGCCTCTTGCGCCTCCAGCAAAATGCGCAGGGCCAGACGATAAACCAGACTGGCATATCGATCGTAGATCAGGCCCAGGGCATCTGCTTTTCTTGCTTTAAGATCCCGAATCAGCTCGATATCCGCTGGCAAAAGGGTTGGGCCTGCCCCAGAGTCAAGGTCAGGATTCATAGGCGTTGGGTGGAACAGACCTAAAGCATACTCCCTGATAGTCAGGGTTTCATCACATGGACGCATTGATTCACCCCTCTTAAATACGGTTGACCCGATAAATCGGATGTGGCTCAGGCCCAGAAAATCTCTGGTGATTTTCCAAATCCGATAGTAGCTGGCAACCGTAATAGGTTTGAAATGCTTTCATTTTTTGAGGAGAGAACATGAACTGGAAACTACTTGGCTTGGCGATCGGGCTTGTACTGACCACCAGCCTGGGTGCTTGCTCTACATCCACTACGGAATCTGCCCCCAGTGCGGCTCCCGCCAGCAGCAGTCCTGTGGGTGATGCCATGAAGAAGGAATCTGGTGACGCCATGAAGAAGGAATCTGGTGACGCCATGAAAAAGGAATCTGGTGACGCCATGAAGAAGGATGACACCAAGTCTGGTGACGCCATGAAGAAGGAATCCGGTGACGCCATGAAGAAGGAATCTGGTGACGCCATGAAGAAGGAATCCGGTGACGCCATGAAGAAACCATAGGATTTCCCCTACCATGGACAGGCCATTTCTACGACGGCGGCAGATGTTAATGTATCTCGGCTTAGGGGCTGTTGCGACAGGAGTAACCGCAACGGTCTTGCATCGCGCCAGAACCACGACCACGAATACAGCAACTCCAGTGGTAGTTCCGGAACTACCACAATCCTCTCCCGTTAATGTTTCCACAGGAGAAATGGTCCTGCCAGAATTTCAGGGCATCACTGATTGGCTCAACTCTGCTCCCCTGACGATTGCAGGCCTGAAAGGGAAGGTTGTGCTGCTGCAGTTCTGGACTTTTGGCTGCATCAACTGTCAGCGAACCTTACCTTATATCACGCGCTGGCATCAGCAGTATGGGGGACAGGGGCTGCAGGTCATTGGGGTGCATACACCAGAATTCGCCTACGAGCGAGAGATCAATAACATTAAGGCTGCCCTGAAGCAGCATAAGATTACCTATCCCGTGCCGATCGATAACGCATTCAAAACCTGGAATGCTTATCAGAACGAATACTGGCCCCATCTGTTTCTGGCCGATCGTCAGGGCATCATTCGCTATGACCGCATTGGCGAGGGAGCCTACGACAGAACAGAGCAGATGATTCGGCAGTTACTGGCATAGGCGCAATCATGGCCACAGGATCCCTCTCCATTGGTCTCGCTCTAGCAGGAGGGGCCCTGACCGTTCTTTCCCCCTGCGTGTTGCCGATTTTGCCGGTACTGGTGGGCCGATCGTTGCAAACCCACTTCTGGGGTCCGGTGGCTCTGGTTGCCGGACTAGTGACTGGATTTGCCTTGACCGGTAGCCTCTTGGGGGTGACTGCGAGCTGGCTCGCCCCACTAGCAAGCTGGCTACGGATGGGTGCAATTGTACTGTTACTGAGCCTGGGTCTGCTGAGCCTCTTTCCCGATTGGAGTTATCGATTATTCAGCTTTCTGCCCCTCCATCATCGGGGTAACCCATCCGTTCAGGTCGGGTTGGTGGGTGAGTTCTGGTTAGGCACCCAACTGGGTCTGCTCTGGACCCCCTGTGCCGGACCTGTGCTGGGTAGTATTCTGATTCTGGCAGCCGTTCACCATCGGATTCTGGATGCTTTTGTGCTACTCCTGCTGTATGGTCTGGGGGCAGCCCTGCCCTTGCTGGGCATTGCTTACGGAGGCCGATCTCTCAGTCGATCGTTTCTGCGTTTGCGGTCTCGGGCAGTACTGTTACAGCGCATCGGAGGAATTTTGATTGTGAGTGCCGCGATCGCGATCCTGCTCGGATGGGATGTGCAACTTCAACTCTGGTTAGCACCATTCTTGCCAACCTCACCGCTGTAAATTCAACATGGTTATGGATTCATCCCTTCCAGACAAAAAGCCGAAAGCACGGATACCCCACCAAGCTCTAGTCGCTAAAATCTTTCATTGGATTAATATCATCAGCCTGCTGCTCATGATTGCCAGTGGTCTGCAAATTTACAATGCCAACCCCGTATTCGGGGGGCGTGGGGGCTGGCATTTTCCCAGGGTTTTGGCGCTAGGGGGCTGGTTAGCCGGTGGTCGGGACTGGCATTTTGCCATCATGTGGATTTATTCTCTCAACCTGCTCTGCTATGGCTGTTATATATTCATCACCCGACGCTGGCAACACCGCTTTGCCGGAGGGAATGATGTGAAGGCAGTGCAGGTGAGTCAGAATGCAAAGCGAATTAATTACGCCTGGCACCGATTGGTCTATACCGCCATTATTCCTGTGCTCCTGCTGGCTATTATCAGTGGTTTGGCCATGTACAAACCGGCTCAGTTTCACGGACTGGCCAGCCTATTTGGTAACTGGCAAACCCTGCGCACGGTTCATTTCCTTACGGTGCCGATCGTACTCCTGTTTGCGCTTGCCCATTCTTTGCTGGCGCTGAAAGTAGGGGGTTCGCGGCTAGTTCAGTCTATGTTCTTGTAGAGGAATCTCCCATGGCTCAACATCCGCTGATCAGTCGTCGCCACCTGCTCCAGCTTTCGGGGCTGTCTGGTATGGGGCTGCTGTTGAATAGCTGTGGCTCCAATCTCTTCTCAGATTCCGTGGGTAATTTCTCCGAACCCCTCAATCAGCGGGTTGAAGAACTGTTACTTCGACCCCAGCGTCCGGTTCCTGAGTTTCCAGTCAGTGCCATTGAGCCGGATAAACTTCTGATTAACACCTTTGATGTCACACCCGAACTGGATCGGGCCAGCTTTCGCCTGACGATCGATGGGGAGGTCAACCATCCCCTGCAACTGAGCCTGACAGACATTGAGAAACTCCCTTTCACCTCCATGGTGATTCGCCATGTCTGTGTCGAGGGTTGGGCGGCGATCGTGCAATGGGGAGGGGTACGGCTACGGGACCTGATCGCCTTGGCCCAACCCAAAGCCGGGGTACGCTATGTGTATTTCCTGTCCGCCGATCGCTACTATGAAAGTTGGGATTTGCCTTCTGTGCTACATCCTCAAACCCTGCTGGCTTACCAGAAGAATGGTCAACCTCTCCCGGTTGACCATGGTGCGCCGCTGCGTTTGGCAGCTCCGATTAAATTGGGTTATAAGCAAAGTAAATGGGTTACTCGTGTCACCCTGTTGAGTCAGCTATTGCCCCAGAAAGGATATTGGGAAGACCAGGGGTATGAGTGGTTTGCAGGCTTGTAACCGCAAGAATACGGGTAATAGACCTATTCCAGTTGTGTTCATTGACGTTAATCAACGTAGATCTATCAAGCACTGCTGCAATTTTTTGCCTTACTCTTGTGAAGGAGTTAAATAAGGTCTGCCTGTTAAAACCGCTATACTACCAGCAAAATTCACCAGCAAAATCTGCTGATGTGGACTTTATAAACATTCTCTAGTTGACCTTAAATTGGCTTCCTTAAAGACTTGGCTAGCCTCAATTTCTGTGGAAACTTTCCGTCGAATCAGCAAAAACAAGATTCAAAAAGTTTTGTAAATAACTGATTTGTCCATGACAAAACTTGTGCAGGCTAAGCAGAGAAAGGTCATCCAATGAATTGAGCAATAAGATTGCTTAATTGAAAAGCAATAAGGTCCCTCAATTTAATGAAAAGCCTACTCAAGTGTATTAGGGGCAGATACCCGAACAACTAAGGCAAAATATCTCTAAGGAGAACTATCTAAATGAAGACTGAATTTAAGGCAAAATTCTTGCAGCATCTCGCTCAAAAGCGTAGAGAAAACAAAGGTTTTACCCTGGTTGAACTGCTGGTTGTTATCATCATCATCGGTATTCTGTCCGCGATCGCACTGCCTTCCTTCCTGAACCAGGCCAACAAAGCCAAGCAGTCTGAAGCCAAGCAGAACTCTGGTTCTTTAAACCGGGCTCAAACCGCTTACATTGCTGAAAACAGCATCTTCGGTTCCACGGTACAGGTCCTGGGTCTGGGGATTCAAACCCAAACCGTGAACTATCAGTATCGTGTTACGGCTCCCGCTTCTGCTGACTACACCCAGTATGTCAACAACATGGCCATTTCTTTGAAAGGTCCCCTGCGCTCCTACAGAGGCGGCGTTTCCCTGGGAACGGTGCAGGAAACCAGTGAAACCACCTCTCTGTCTGTTCTGTGCGAAACGAAGCAAGTAGGTAAGCAGCCTGATGCAACCAACTTCCCCGATATTACCCCCGCCATGATCACCAACGGACAGTGTCTGGCTACCCCCGCTGCCGGTGCTTACAAGCTGGTTGATGCGAAGTAAACGATTCTTTGGTTTAAGGATCGGGTTAGAGGGGAAGCCCTTGAGGGATGTTCTCCTCTAACTCCAATTGAATGGGTCAATGCGACAGAGGTGACTCCTGATTTCCTCCCCCTGACAAGGGGAGGTTTCGATGCATTTTTGTCAAAATGTTTGTTGCAGCCTGTTGTTCCAGTCCGGGTTTAGAGATTTCCGTAGTTAAGGCATCTACCTCTTTGAACAGGTGAGGCAGATGCCTCATTTTGTTTGTGCGATCGACACCCGGCTTATCAGCATCCGGTCGGTCAAGCAGCAGGCCATATCAATATCGATTTGTAAATGTTGCAACTATCTGTCGCAGTCCCAACATTGAGCATGAGTACTATTTAGATCACAGCTTTCTGGGTCTGTCATCACCTGCGATCAGTTGAAATATCACGCCAAATGATCCTGAAGATCACAGAATTTGCCTGTCTAAGTCTATTAGATTGGGCTCAAAAGGTGAACGATACGGATATATCAAGACCGCTGGATCTGGAGGCCTTATGTTAGTAGAAGAGAGTTTTTCCGGTAGTGATTGGCCATTCCATGCGGCACTGGTCCAAAGAAGCCTGGTTGAGCACACCAAACAGCTAGCCCACCTGAACGGGGAATTGGAGCGGCAGATGAGTGAGCGCCAACGGGCCGAAGAAGCCCTAAGGCAGACAGAGGCGAAATACCAGAGTATTTTTGAAAATGCCGTCGAGGGCATTTTTCAGACAACGCCAGAAGGGCGTTTCCTGAATGTGAACCCAGCGCTGGCCCGGATGTGTGGGTATGCCTCTCCAGAGCTTCTGATGCAGCAAGTCACCGATATCGGTCAACAGCTCTACGTTAACCCTCACCGGCGCACTGAATTTATGGCCGCCCTTCAGGACCATGCATCCGTCATTGGATTTGAGTCTCAGATCTATCGACAGGATGGCGAGATTCTCTGGGTCTCGGAGAATACTCGTGCAGTCCGCAATGAGGCGGGTGAGTTGCTCTACTACGAAGGGACCGTTGAAGATATCACCGATCGCAAGCGATCCGAACAGGCCCTGCGGGACTCCGAAGCAAAACTGCGGGAACAGGCGTTTCAATTGGAGCGAACGATCGAGGAACTGAAATACACTCAGTCTCAATTTATCCAAACAGAAAAGATGTCCAGTTTGGGCCAACTAGTTGCTGGTATGGCCCACGAGATCAACAACCCAGTTAACTTTATCCATGGCAACCTGACCCATGCCATTCAGTATGTGGAAGATTTACTGGGCTTAGTAAGCCTGATGCAGCAGGAAGAAGACCGTCTCAGTCCTGAAACTCAGGACTTTATGGCAGACATTGACTTGGATTTCATTCTGGAAGATCTACCTAAGCTGTTGACCTCGATGCAAATGGGAACCAACCGCATCCGGCAGATTATTCTGTCTCTGCGCAACTTCTCTCGCCTGGATGAGGCTGACATGAAACCCGTCGATCTGCACGAAGGACTGGACAGCACCCTGCTCATCCTGCAAAGCCGTCTGAAGCCCCATGCGGCCTTCCCTGGGGTCACGATCGTCAAGGAATATGGCAATCTGCCGCCGGTGGCCTGCTATGCTGGTCAGCTCAACCAGGTCTTCATGAATATCCTGAGCAATGGCATTGACGCATTGGAAGAGTCTTTTCATGCCACGCCATTATCCAATAGGGAAAGCGTGACCATGCCGACGATTACGATTCGGACTGAGATCCGATCGGATCGGGTCTTCATTCGCATAGGGGACAATGGGCCGGGAATTCCAGAAGAGGTGCAGCGAAAGCTATTTGATCCCTTCTTTACCACAAAGCCGATCGGCAAAGGCACTGGCCTGGGCCTCTCCATCAGCTACCAGATCGTCGTCGAAAAACATCAGGGACAACTGGAATGCTTTTCCAGTCCGGGCCAGGGCACTGAATTCGTGATTTCCATTCCCCTACGAAAATAGACCGCGAAGACGCGTGCAATCCTCAGCTACAGCCTCAAAAAATATAGCTTTGCTCAGAAAGGTTAGGATGGTGGATTAAATAACCTGGAGTTCTTCAGGAGTTTGGTACTTTATTTAATTCCCATTCCCTAGTGGTAAGTCAATCAATGATTGACGGTCAGCCAAAATCCAGGTTGTTGATTGGGGTTAAATTTTGCGGGTCTTCGACCCGTCAAGATTTTCCTGACGGAACACGAGGACAATTCCAATGGGTCAGCGCTACACCTAAAGGGACATTCAGAGAGGGCCGTATGCGGGATGATCCCAAATACAGGTGAAACTGATAGTAGTTGGTGACTCGCTATAGTGTGTCATGATCCCAAATTCGGCATCCAATAGCACTGGATCTGTTCCTCCTATGGAATTTCAGACTTTTCAGGTGCGCCTACTGAAATTGATAGTAGGGCTGTCCCTCCTGGTCATTCCACTCATGTGGGCCTGTGAAGTCTGGATTTTGAAGTACGTTAACCCGATCGATCGCCTTGCTTATCCTATTTTGCTCACGGTTTGCTCAGGGACATTGCTCATGGTTCAAATCAATCGCCGGAGGTATCATCTGGCTGCCTTGAGCAATGTGATAGCCTTTGTTGCCTATGCGGTCATTTACCTGCAAGCGATTATCTACGGCTATGAACCTGTTCGGGATAGTTATAACATTGCTGGCTTTGCCCAATGGTTTCCACTGGTCTACACCGTAGCTTTTATGTTCCTGCGCAAACAGCAGGCCATCGTCGTTTCGATCCTAATCTATCTGTCCATTCTGTTGCCCAATCTCTTCAAAGTACTATTGATTCCGATAGCTGAAATTCCCACGGTTTTACAAACTGACCATGCCTTTCCGTTTTTGGTGCAGATGGTTTGTTCTCACCCCATCTACATTGCAGCCCTATTGGGGATCTCGACTTTGCAGGAGTCTTTTGTTCAGGTTAAAGCCGAGGCCGATGTGATGAGCATCGCCGCCAATGTGGATTATCTGACTGAGATTGCCAACCGCCGCGCCACCAGCCAGATATTGCAACAGATCCTGACTCAGAAGCGAAAGACCGAACGATCGGTCGCAGTCATCTTGCTGGATATCGATCGTTTCAAACACATCAATGACACCTTTGGTCATGATGTTGGTGATCAGGTTTTGATTACCGTTGCCAGTCGGCTTAAAAAATATTTACGCAGTAACGATACGCTGGGCCGATGGGGAGGGGAAGAGTTTCTGATTGTGCTGGTGGATACAACAGCCCTGGAAGTGACCCAACTGGCAGAACGGTTACGTCTTGTAATTGCAGAACAGTCCTTTCCCCTCGTGGGTAAGGTCACAGCCAGCTTTGGGATTGCCCTCTCCCTCCCAGACGATACCCTGGAGTTGCTGGTGAAGCGGGCTGATGAAGCCCTTTATCGGGCTAAGGCGCAGGGTCGCGATCAGATCGTCGTGGCCACTTGACAGTTCTATGGGTGCGGCTCTGACCGGAGTTGTTCAACAGACTGGGTGAGTTCTACTTCCGAAACATAGTCAATCGCTCCTGTTCCGATCAAAATTCTGGAGCTCCTAACGGATGCCCAAGTCAGAGATTGGATTTGAACCAGACTTTATAAGCGCGATCTGCACCCAGGGCAACTCCCGGAAAGTCTATCCTCTGGATCCCCACCAGGTTATTTGCCCTTTTGAGGGGGAGAAAAACGCTTAAATCACTTGACGAAATGAACTCATCTGAGGCATCATGAGAAATGCACGTCAAGCGTATTACGGGGCTATAGCGCAGTTGGTAGCGCACTTCAATGGCATTGAAGGGGTCAGGAGTTCGAATCTCCTTAGCTCCATAGGTTTGGTTGAGTCTATTCTTCTAGTGACATGTGACTGCACCTGAATTTTGGACAAATTGTCCAAGATTTATTTCCGAAAATAGTTGTCCAAAACTTGCTTCCGTCAAGTTTTGTTAAGCTATGGAAGGAATATTTTGAGCAAGCTTTGTTGGAGCTGTTTCGTTTCTAAATCGGTCAAACGTGGTTTGGGTTGCCCCTCATCATAAAGAACTCCCTCTATCTCATTGGGAGTTTCTGATCTCAGTGGAGTAAATTGAAAAATCTCTACAACTCGTTTGGAGATGGAAGAGGCGATGATCGTTGAGTTACCCCATTATTCTGAATTGAATGATTGTCATTGTGACTGATTCTCATGTCTGCAAGCTTGCTGGATGACTATCACGCCTGGTCACGGGGTTTCAAAATTGAATTGGTAAACGGGCAATTGATCGTTGGAGACAGTCTAGTTCACAGCCGTCGATTACTGAGCCAAATTCTTCTGACGACTACATCTACTGGTGTCCAGAGGCAAAGTTTGAGTTCGTCAACGGACGACCTGACATTGGTGGACGAGAAGGCATCAAGGGGTTAGCAGGGATGCTGATGATAACTTTTGGGCTGGCAGAGGTCGTCAAATTGGCTCATCCGCGTGATTGGGTCGCTGCTCTGCTGGCACAACGAAGGGTAGCCGCTGACCCCAACCACAAAGCAGATGCCTGGAAGTTGGCACGAGATACGGCTACATTCCTGCGAGATCACCAGGTCTCACCTCTACGGAAACAGCCCTGTTGAATGCAGGCTATGCCGAGCTTTGAGGAATCGTGATTGCTCACTTTGGCAAGGATCGGTTTCAGTTGACCTATGGGTTCTGTTCAAAGGATCTGAAGCGGTTTCTAGCTCAGAAAGACCCAGAGACGGGAATTAAGAATGGACGGGTTGATCCAAGCCGTGACCAGCACATGGCGCATGAGAAAAACCGGAATGGCAAGTATTACTGTTCACACCTCGGTGCTGCCTGTGATTTTCGGATTCTGGGGTTGGAGAGCGTTGGCGAAGCCGCTCTAAAAGAGCATCGCCTTGTGGAGTGGATTCTGGAGCAGCAGTTACCGTTTGATTCGCTGTACTACTATGGGGGCAAGCGACCTATTCACATCAGTTACAGTCCTCAGCAAAGGCAGAATATTTGGACATTCACAGACGGAGGAGTGCCTACAAGGAAAGGTATTAAAAGTTGGATAAAAGGAACAAACCAAGTGAACTGAAGTTTTATTTTTCCTATTGATGCACAATCACAGAATCTCTGATTAATTCGATGTAATTGTGTTGAGACAGCAAATCAACGATCAAAGGTAGATTTGTAGTGAAGAGAATTTCTAAGTCTGTGTTTTTGATGTTTCCTGTTGTGACCAGTAGAAGTTTATAGGGTTGCTGTACCGTCAGGAAGGAATCAACAAAATCTGAGTCTTTGGTGACAATAACTCATTCGTCTTGAATAGAAAGTGAATTGATGATGGAATCTGGTGTAGCGTTTTGCTGAGGCAGTTCTCTGGTGTGGATGGTATCGTAACCAGATTCCTGAAGCAGTCGGCAAGTCGAATCGGAAGTTGATCATCAACGAGAAACTTCATGACGCCAGCTTGTGAATGGTCTTGACCTGGCTAAGACGAGCAGCAAACAGCAGAACGGCAAGAATATCGTCCGATTCGAGATCTTCGTAGTCAGCAAGAATCTCTTCGTTTGTCATGCCGGAACTCAGCAGTTCAAGGATAAACTCAACGGGATAGCGCAACCCGCGAATGCAAGGCTTACCATGACATATCTCTGGATTATGGGTGATACGTTGTAATAGGTTGTTTTCCATAATTTGACTTCATCATCGTTAAAAAGCTTTTGGCAATCCTGCCTGTTTGAGAACAGCGTTTGCGGTGTGACGAGATTTGATTGAACCATCTACAACAAATCGCTGATCGCTAATTGGGCTGTACCAGATTTCATGATCTCCCTTGCCTTGCCGTTCAAAGACACAATCAGCCTCCAAAAGCAGCTTCTTGAGAGCAGGAGTGAGAGATGTAGCCATCTACGAAGCGACCTCAATCAACTCCTGACGATGGCTAGTTAGTTGAACTGCGATCGCTCCTGTATAATCAGCAGAGATGAGATGGTTGCTTAACAGTAATTCAGGAACCATATCCCGCAGTTTTTGACTCAGTGCCTCAATGGTGTCGGCCTCGGTTGCCAACCCTGGCACGTCATCACTAGTGGCAACCCAGACGGCTACCTCCTCATCCCAAAAAGCATCCACTTGATAAACTGACGATTCCATACTTGCCTCTGCTACGATCGCGCCTACTGTTCCTTCAGTTTAAGCCACCGTTGGCGTAGCCGCTCTGAAAGAGCATCGCCTCGGTGCTGCCTGTGATTTTCGGATTGTAGGGTTGGAGAGCGTTGGCGAAGCCGCTCTAAAAGAGCATCGCCTTGTGGAGTGGATTCTGGAGCAGCAGTTACCGTTTGATTCGCTGTACTACTATGGGTGCGACCCTTGCGGTATCTGCGAAGCAGCGCGCCCCATCCACGTTAGCTATGGTTTGCAGCATAAGCAGAAGATTTGGGCATTTACAGATGGAGGAGTACCTAAAAAGAATTAATATAGCGAAACATGCTCGCCCCATCATTGCGATTTGTAAATGCTCTTGCTACGCTCATCACGCAAATTGTAACGTAGAGGTATTTTTAAAGATCTTTGAGTACCAATATACTACTCTGTTGTTTCTATTCGAGTACGATATTAAGGGAGATGTAAGCGCATGGCGGTAAGTATCAGCACAGGCTGGATCGAGCAGCTTGGTTTAGCTGATAAACAGGCACCTGAATTCTTTCGGAGTTTTGATGAGCTTCAGGCTATGCAGAGCGGTGTAGCCCAAGCCCATGTTATGCGTAGAGCTTGGAAAGATCTAGAGCTTGACGGAATTCTGTATCAAGACAAATCGCCTTATGTCTACTTCAAAGAAGTCTCCTCTATTGATCCTATCGAGATGCGGAGGTTGCATCGTAAACTTTGGAACCAGGGAATTGCGCCACTTCTAGTAGTTGTCAGTCCATCCGATTTTCACGTTTACTCCAGTTTGGCACTTCCCGCTAAGGAAGACGAAGAGATAAATGATGGTGATCGATTGGTTGAAATTCTGAGCCGAACAGCAGATGTGCTTGAGCTAAGGCAGTTTACTCGCTCTCTCCAATTTGGCGAACTTTTCCGCAAGAAACCGCAATCTTTTAATCCAAAATCACGGGTTGATCGCTACTTACTCAAAAACTTAGAGGCAGCTAGAGAACGCCTACGTGAGCCAGTTGAAGGAGTAACGCTTGAACTCAAAGTTATCCATGCCCTGCTGTGGAGAACAATTTTCATTTGTTACCTAACTGATAGAAAGATTATTAATTCAAGATACTTTAAGAAAATTGGTGCAGAAGGCGTTGGAAGTTTGCTACAACTTTTAGAAAAATTTTCACCAGAAGTATCCAAAGAATTGCTTTACGGTAGACTTTTTCAGCAATTGAAGCAGGATTTTAATGGTGATTTATTTGAAGGTGATTTACTTGAGGAAAGTAAACTCATTAGAAGCTCCCATATAAGAACGCTTAATAGCTTGCTGTGTGGAGATGATTTGAGTAGTGGACAACTTTCCCTTGGATTCTGGGCGTATGACTTCAATGTGATTCCGATTGAAACGATTAGTGGAATTTACGAACGATTTCTTGAGGGAGAAGATTCTAAGCAGAAGCGCCAGAGCGGGACGTATTATACACCAAGGTTTTTAGCTGAAATTGTTCTTGACACAGCACTAGAAAAGTTTGCTTCTCTACTGGATAAAAAATTTCTTGATCCAGCTTGTGGCTCGGGAATCTTTTTGGTGTCTCTGTTTAATCGTATAGCTGAGGAATGGCTAAGAAATAACAGAGAAGCTAGTAATGAAGAACGTGCTCGTGCGCTAAGTGCTATCTTACAAAATCAGCTTTTTGGAGTTGATGCTGATCGGACCGAAACAGCTTGTCGCATTGCTGCATTTAGTCTGTATTTGGCTTTTCTTGATCAGCTTGAACCTAGAGCGATTCAAGGGTTACAAGAACAAGGCAACGTTTTACCAAATCTGATAGGGCACAACATTCTTTGCCAAAATTTTTTTGATGATGAACTAGAATTACCAGAATTTTTTGACTTAATTGTGGGGAACCCACCTTGGGTAAGAGCATCTGGGGGCGAAACTTTAGTTGAAGATTGGTGTAAGCGAGAAGGGTTTCCTATAGCGCAAAGGCAGTTAGCATACGGTTTTATTTGGAAAGCCCCACTTCATGTTAACAATAGTGGTCGTGTTTGCTTTTTACTACCTTCATCCCTGCTTCTCAATCACCAAGATAAAGCGATAAAAGCTCAACGTGAGTGGTTGTCTACTTATGCAATTGAGCAAGTTATTAACTTGTCTGACATGAGTTTCTATCTATTTGATGGAGCCATTCGACCTGCTCTAATCGTAAGCTATACAAAAAACCTACCTGATAAGAATAATGCATTTATCTCTTACCTTGTTCCTAAAACAGAATTAGAAACTTTAAAAGCGGAAATCATCAGTATTGTATCTGAAGATCGCATTCAAGTTAGATTGGCGGAACTGCTCTATGAGCTTGCTAAAGATGAAGCTGCCCTTGCTTGGAAAAAATCCTTCTGGGGAACTCCAAGGGATCAAAAGTTTTTAGACAGATTAAGCAATCTACCTCGCCTTGCAGATGCTGTTGATCAACTCAAGGTAAAGCCTCACAAAAGAACAAGACGCTGGATTATTGGGCAAGGTTTCCAGCCAGAGGGATCAAACGATGATCCAGAAAAAAGCAAGATTCCCTCATGGTCTCCAGATCAGCTATTTGTTGAAGGTAAAAGTAAAGCTATCGATCTTCTGTTACTGGAATCCGATTGTGGTAAAGTTGGCGATCGCTTCCAACGCTTACGTCGTCTGCCTGACGAGAAAATTTTTCAAAAACCTCATGTCTTAATTACTCAAGGTTTAAGAGTTGCCTTTGCTGATTTTGATGTTGCCTTTCGTCATGCAATTCAAGGCATTCATGGCTCTGAGGAAGATACAGATTCATTAAAGTTCTTAGCAATTGTTCTCAATTCTGATCTTGCAAATTACTTTCTATTTCATACATCTGCCAACTGGGGAACGGAGCGTGATAAAACTCACGAAGAGGAGCTATTGCGTATGCCTTTTCCATTTCCCGAAGATACTTTTTCACCTGTAGAATCGCGAGAAATTCTTCGAGAGGTTAGCTTCGCTTTTACTCAAGTTCGAAGAGCAATTAGTCACAATTTTTTAGAAAGATCTAATGTAATCGAAAAAGCTAAACACGACCTACTTGCTCATGTATATCGTTATTATCAAATTGATGAACTTGAACAGATTCTAATTAATGACACAGTAAATTGCTGGATTCCTAGTTCCACACCAAGTCGCGGTAGTACTGATATTCCAACCCTCAAACAAAGTACACCATCTGATAGAATAGGCTACCTGACTCTTCTGTGTAAGCTCTTGAACACATGGTCTAGAAGAGGACGCTATCAAGTATCAGGGAAGATTCTTGTTTCATCTAGATCTGGAATGGGAATAGTAGTTTTGCAGAAAGTAATATCCCAAGGCTCATCGTCTTCTGTGGAGGAAGAATCTAGTTCTCAATTGGATGAATCTCTTACAAGGATTACGCAACTACTACCGAGACATGAGGGGAGCATTGCATATTACCGTAACCTTAAAGTCTTTGACAGAGATAAGTTATATATTCTCAAACCACTAACCTTTAGGTTTTGGAGCAAAACATTTGCTCTCAATGATGCTGATGAAATTGCAGCAGAAATCCTTACTACTAATCACAGGAATGATTGATGGCGATCGTTGGTAGTGCTGATCTATGGGCAGACTTTTTCCCAGATAATTTGATTCCGGACATTCTAAATATGGTGGTAGATGTTTGGTCAAACTTTACCAAGCCTACACTTGATGAGCATGAAGTACCTATCACAAAGCGTTTTCGAGCTAGTCTTGAGCAGTACAAGGATCTAAAAATGTTGCCTGTCAGAATAGATCGCGAAGTTCCTGTGGACGATTTAGCTAAAGCAGAAGAAATAGGTCGAATCGATTTACGGCTTACTCATGGTTATCGTAGCAATGTCTACTTTGCTTTTGAGTGCAAACGCTTAAATATTGTCAGTAAGAATGGCAAAACAAGCTCTTTAGCTAATGAGTACGTGGTAAGTGGAATGGCAAGATTTGTAGGCTCAAATCCTCAGTACGCTAGAACCTTGACTCAAGGTGGAATGATTGGTTATGTGATGAATGGTAAGACTGAAAATGCAATCAAAGCCGTTGATAAGCAGGTTAAGAAGCACTACATTGATTTGCAAATGACATCAGCGAGTGGTTTAGGTTCATCGTCTAGATCATTAAAAAAACTTGTCAAAGAAAGTTTGCATAATCTGCCCCATCAGGAATTTACTCTTCATCATGTATTTCTGCCTATTTGATTAGCAGCTAACTCTTGCCAGTCAACCTCGCTCGAATAGCCGATCGCACCAACTTCACTCGATACGGGTCTGCATCTTTCCGCCACACCACCCGATGCCCCTTCAACTCAGCACAGTGTTCCTCCAAACACTTTTGCCAACCTCGCCGATGCGTGCTAACGCACAGGCTATCGCCACCGCTCAGGTAAGCTAAACTTACAGGTATTCGTCTCCTCTCACAGATACGACCATGAGCCTACCTCTGCCACCGGATTTACAGCAGTTTGCCGATCGTCAAATTGCCAGTGGAAAGTACACCTCCCTGGATGAGATGATGCTGGCGGGTCTGCGAGTATTAGCAGAGCAAGAGCAAATCTATCAAGGACGATTTGAAGAATTGCGACGTGATGTGTTGCTTGGAGTGTTAGAAGCCGAGCAGGGAGAGCTTCTGGATGCTACCAGCGAAATTGAAGCGATTCGTCAGCGGCTCCGCCAACGGCATTCTGAAGCATGAGCCGAGTTTGTCGAATTACACTTCTTGCCAGTCGAGATATTGAAGCGATCGCAGACTATCTTGCTACTCAAAGCGGTTTAGATCGTGCAGAACGGTTTTTGACTGGCATTGATTCAACCCTTCAGCGGATTGCTCAATTCCCTCAAATTGGACGCAAACGAGATGAACTGTATCCTGTCACGCAGTCTGTCCTACGAGCAGTACCTCATTTTCTATCGCCTGCTCAACGATGATATTGAAGTACTCAGAGTGGTGAGAAACAACTACTCATTCAGAAGTAGTGCCAGACTCAAGCCAATTAGAAGATTTGTCATCCCAAAAGCGTCGTTCTTTGATCAAGGCATTTCAAGGATTGTTTGAAAATGCTCCTCCTGTTCCACCTGACTTTGATCCAGACCAAGCAAAATCGGAATACCTCAAGGAAAAGCACTTAATTTTTTGATTCAGTTACTGACTTTTTGCAACATCGCTACAGTCGATCAAAGCGTCATTACGAATGCACTTTCAGCGAACTTTGTGGATTTGGAAGGTGCAGTGCAATATGAAACTGCGATCGCCAATCAATTAGAAGTTATTGTGACTCGCAACCCGCAGGACTTTTTGGGTGTGGCACTGCAAATACTCACGCCTGAGGCATTAATTGAACAGCTTTCTCAATCAGGTGATTAATTGTCTTAATAGTTGGATCAGCCGTCAAATAGCCAATTCCACGGTGTAGATGCAAGCGAAATTGAGTTGCAAGCGTTTCCTGATCTATTCTCAGCCCATCATCATGGCACCGTTGTTTGAGGGCGATGATAAGCGAGTCGGCGATCGCTCCTCCAAAGATTTGCCAAGTCATTTCCAAATTGCTGTCTGCTGGGATATGAATTGGAGAAGGGATCGTCGGTTCAGCGAGGGAGCAACAAAACGCCCAGCGGCAGAGAATATTCCACTGGTCAATTTTGGTAATACGTTTCAGCTTGAGAAGTTGATCCTTAGCAGATTGGGATAGTTTGATGCGATCGACTGGGGGAAGCATCATTTAATCAAATACTCATCGCTAAAGGTTGGACATGGACCATACTCAGTAAAATATCCATGATTCTTTCGAGGTGATCAATATAGTAATCAGCAGTATCAATGTAAGCTGCATTATCGACGAGCTTCAAAAATTTCCATTGATTACCTGTTGTAACTGCACCATAAATAGCATCAATCGCGTTTCCTTTTGCTTGATTGAATTGATTGGCGGCAATCATAGCAGCAAAACACTGGGCTAAACCGCCTTTAATATTTTCGTTTTTAGCTTCAACGATAATAGTTGCTGGAGCCTGAATGTAAAACTGTTGTGTTGATCGACTAATAACAAAATCACAAAATCCATTCAGCCCCTTCGCAGGATCAACATTAAATTCAACTCCTGAAAATAGGCTCACCTGATCATCGGTAAGACGCTTCAATTCAACCAAAATTGGAGCAATGATCATTTCCGATCGCGCTTTTTCAGTGTTAATTGAAAGAGCTAATTTTGTACTGTAAGCCAAATAAGATTTAAATACGGAATTGAGTACCAAAGTAGGATGTCGTTCACCAAATAAATCGATGTTTCCATGAATAACTAGACCAAAGATTTGCTCGATTTGCTCCAGAGTGAAATCTTTGTAAGACATAATCTTGCTCCACGGGGTCTATTCACGAGAAGTATCCTGATTCTACTTCAGTTTGTTGAAGGGTTGAGTCGTATTTCAGCAAGTATTCACGGGCGATCGCCTGATTCTTTCTCAATCGCTGTACCTCGGCTTTGCCAATTTCAGTATCAGTAGAGAGAAGGATCACCTGGTGGCTGGCTTGGGAGAAGTAGCGATCGACCAGGTTCTTCCGGTGAGAGGAATCCAGTCGCCCTAAAGGGGTATCGATCGCCACAGGCAACTGCCGACCCGAAGCACGAGCTAGTCCCCAAAGCAGGGAAATTGCCAGCATTTGTTTCTCTCCGGCCGATAACCGATGCTTGGGAATGGGTTGTCCATCATTGTCATAGAGGGACAGGTTAAACGTTTCAGCATCAACTTCAACTCGTTTCACCAAGTCTGACTTGTGGGCAAGATAGCGGAAACAGCTTGTAATCAGGGATTCTAACTGATTCAATTTCCTCAACTTCAGCTTTTCACGAAAAACCTTAAGCTTCTTCTGAAGCTCATCGATCGTCGTCAAGAAATGCTGATCGTTATTTCGGGCGATCGCCGCTTCGGCATAATCCACTAATTGCTGCTTCAGCAGGTTATGCTCCTTCAGCAGCCTCTCATAAAGCGCTTTAGCTTTTTCGTACTCTATTGACAATCGCGTAACCTCTGCTTGAGCAACTTTCAGATCCTGAACCAGTTGCTCGTAGGACTCTGGAGAGGCGGCGGTAGCCAAACGCCCTTCGGTGGCATCAATCGACTCTTCCAACTCATCCAGTTGGGAAAGGTGATGTTGAGCTGCTTTCTGTTCAGCAGGTAGCAAGAATTCGAGAGTATGGTCAAGCTGAGCGATCGTCTCTCTATTCACATTGAGCCATGTTGCTTCAGAATCTGCACCTGCTAATTTTTGCTCCTGCTCCCCTAAAAATGACTGTAGCTGCTTTGCCTTCTTTGCAGGCAAAGCGAGTTGATTCACCAATTCCAGCAATTCCTGGTTGCGCTGAGACAAGAGTTGTTTAGCAATTTGATACTGCTGATTTTGTAATTCCTGATGTCCTTGCGCTTGCGCTTTGCGTAGTAATGGCTGGATTAGGGCTAGGGGTAATGTACTGGCAGCTAACTCTCTGAGCGATCGCTGATGGTCTTCCATCTCAGATTGCATTTGCTTAAGCTGCTCAGTCAACCGCTCCTGCTCTCCCGCTAATTTACCCCCTTGGGCAATAAATTGTTCCTGAGCTTGGTCTTGGTTTAGCTTGGCTCGTTTCAGCCGAACATTAACGGCAGATAGATCCTGCTCGGCATCTTCGCACTCTTGGCGTTTACTCTCCAGTTCTCGCTCTAGCGACTCTAGACTCCGGAGTTCTGCACTTTCGCTAAGTTCTTTCAACTTTCGGTTAACCAGCACGCTTAAGTCGGTGGAAAGTAGGTCAGGCAACTCCAACCCCAGAAGGGAGCGAATTGCATTGATAACTCCAGAAGGGAGGGTGTCTTGCTCTGCCAACTCCTTGACCTGTTCACCATCAAACAAAAACAAATTGGAAATCCCTAGTGGCAGAATGTCCTCAACCCGTTCGTCCCAGGATTGAGTAAAGGTTTTGTCGAGCCAACCACCTACACTGACTTCTAATGAATCTTTGTTCCCTTTCAAGGAGCGATCCCAAACACGACGAACTCGAAACTCGTGGGGTTGGTTATTCAGGGTTTCTTGAAAAGCTAGTTCAACGTAGGTGGGATCATCATCCGCTGTATGACGATTGATGCATTGCCGAAGAAATTCGCCATAGCTTAGGTTGCCGCGAGTGGAACACTTAGCCCGCTGCCCATAGAGAGCAAGGCGAACTGCATCAAGAAGCGTTGTCTTACCGCCACCATTCATCCCACCCACCAGTACGATCGGGGGTAACTCTGATGAGGAGCCATTCATGCTATCCTCCGGAGCAAACTGGATTACCTGCTGCCCACGGTAGGGACCAAAATTTTGGAGGACGAGTTCTCGAAAGATCATGGGGTTTCAATCAGGGGCACGATCGTAATCAGTTCGCTAAACCGCTGAAAATCTCCGACGTTATGAGTTAGAAGGCGATCGACCCCTGCGGTTAACATCGTGGCGACGATATTGGCATCATGAATTTGACGGCCACCCATAGGACTAGTCTGGAGCAAATCCAAAAGCCCGGTAGTAACCTGAGCACCATCTTCAGCAATCTGAAAACCGTCCTGGAAAGATTCAATTCTTTCAATGATTACGGCAGGCGCTTGAACATTGATGAAGGTTTGAGGGCGGGTTAATGTTGCAATGAACTCACGTAAAATTTGCCGACTTAGCCAGAGTTCGATTTCTGCGTTATACAAATTTTGCAGCGTGTCTATTGCAAGTTGATGGTAAGGCGCAGAAACGACATTGGCATAAATCAACACATTTGTATCAACAAAGATAGCTCTATCGCCCGAAATCACCATACATATCCTCACGTCTTAATGAAAGATCCACGGGCCAAGGACCGTAGTCATCCACTGGAAATTTGAACGGTTTGCGTTGCTTCTGAGTTGGTTGTTCTTCCATCACCAAAWCGATCTGGTAGTCTCCGGCTGGGATTTCTGCTGGAAGCTGAACTTTTAGTTGGTGATCAGGGGTGACGGTAGCGGTAATTTGTAGAGTTCTCATAGTTGGGTGGTTAAGGGGGAGGTTGGGGAGTCGAGGGAGTCGAAGGTTGCTAGGGGGTCGAGGGGGGCTAAGGAGTTGAGGGGGGCTAGTGGTCTTTGGTGTAAATCTGTCTACCTCTCCTGACTTCTGACTCCTGACTCCCCTGATTCCCTCGATTTCCTCCTCCAATTATGAACTTTGGTCGATCGCATTTGCCTTAAATCGCTTACCAAACTTCAAATCTGCCCATGCAGGGGTAAACGAGTCTTTAGCATCCTCATCCTGTAGGTGCTTAATCTTATCTGTATCGCCCTCAAGAGCGGCGGTTCTCAGGTCACGATTACGGTAGGCATTATTTAAGGCATCTTGCCCAGAGCGAGAACTGGTCTCAAAGCATTTCTTCAAAGCGTCGTAGATCCCGGTGCGACGAGAAGATGTTTTATATTGACGTTCGGTATCCAGAAGTTTTGCCATTAGCTCTAGCTGCATCGGATCATCACAAATTTCTTCCAAAAGGACTCATTCCTTTACTGGCTCATCGTTTTCTGACACGATCAGAAACATGGGAAAAGCGGGAAGAGTCCTTAAAACTGTGCTGGAGACGCATGGGATAAGGCAAACCAAGCTAGCTGATGTGCTGGGGGTTGGGCGATCGAACCTCTATCGTTGGGTCAATGAAGTGAGAGATCCAACGTCTGAAACGGTTGTTGGAATTGTCAAAGCCCTAGAAGGAATTAACCCAGATGCCGCAGCAGAATTTAGAAGGCTCTACATGGGAGATGAATCCCAACGCGAGGATTAATCAAGCTATTTTCCAGTAATCCCGATGCCATGCAAGAGCTTCTTGCCGTGGATTGTATTGCTCTTGCGTCGGTAAAAGTAGCCTTTCTCTATCGAATGCCCTCGTCGGGCGGGTTTCAATTGGAGCTTCTTCATGGAAGCGATCGTGAGGAACAAGAATCCTATAGTCGTCATCGATGCCAAACCAGCCGTGATCGAATGCCCAATGATGGTTCTTGCATAGGGCTAAACCATTGTCGAAGCGATCGTCTCGAAATTCCGAGAAAGGTTTGATATGTGCCCCATCAACAATATTTTGGCTATCCTGGCTGATGATTTTCAATTTGCAGAACGCACAGCGATAGTCATAAAGCGATACAACAATCTTGCGGAAAGCGGCATCTCTGACGATCGTTTTCTCTTCGTCCGCTAACTCTTCAACTCGGTAAACGGCTCCACCTTTCTCAAATAAGCGTAGTTGAATATCTTGGAACGCATCAACATTGAGTAGTTTACCAACTTCATCATCTTTCCCTTGAAACCACTTTTGAACCAGGATTGTGATTAAACTGGCTCTTGATAAAGGATCTAGCAGTAGTTCAAACAATGAATCATCAATATAGGCATACTTGATTGCATTTCTGAGTGCTTCCAGGCTTCTGGGTCTGTTTCTAGAAGCGATCGCAGCTTCGTAACCGGGATTAGGCAAAAGATGCCAGAATTTATCACTTGTTAGATGAAAAAATGGTAAAGCAATATCTGAACGATGATTTTCTGAACCGAGATAACCCCAGTATTTAAGAAATGTAGAGATGAGTTCTGGGGTTAAATAAATTTGATTTTGCTTTATCTTATTGTGTGCAATCAATTCGATAATAGATAGAATCACAATGGGTTTGTGAGGCGCAATACCATGAGCGCGATCGACTCTTAACTGTGTAAATAGCTTGGAATAGTAACTGAGTTGCTCTATCTGCTGACTGTCTGCCATAGCCTTTACAGAAATCTAGATAAGTCAAACTCTTCTACGCCTAAATTTTCTTTTTCTCGTTCAGCTTTCAACATTAGTAGAATTTGTTCAGAGTAATCGACAACTCCCTGTAACTCCGTTTGCAGAATTTCCAGACCGCCATTTACAAATTCTTGAAAGATTTGAACGCGGATAGCATCACATTCTTCAGTTGGTAGTAAAACTCGTAAATCTTCCTCTGAGATCGCTGCGCCTAAACTGATCAACGCTCCCGTTTGCCGGAACTGGTCTTGTGGAACTGGATCAGGATCTTTTCTAGAAAATTTTCCAAGGGGCGATCGTTTAGATCTGCTGATTCCTAACATTCCCGCAAATGCTAAAACGTCAGCATAAGTTTGGAAAGGACCAGTCCCATCTTCTGCGTCTCTCAACGCTTTGACCAGTTCTGCTTTATCTTCAGAAATTTGAACCCTAGCTAAAGCCATATGTACCGAAACTAATATGATTTAAGATTGTACTTTTGCAGATTCAACGTCAAAAATGAAAAGCGCAGGACATTCCATCAACAATCCTCTGGTTCAGGCGCTATCTCAAAATCAGAGAAGCATAATTCCTCAGAATTTACAGCACCACTATTAACATTAGCAATTAAGCGGAATCCGACAGTAGGTCGAAAATCGGAGCCTCCCTTTTCGCGAATTAATGATACTGGCAATCGCACAACTTTGTCAGGGTTCCAACCAGAAATAATGACATCTACAACTTCCTCACCAGATTCTTGAGCAAGAGCAACAATTCGCACAATGTTTCTGTAAAGCTTTTTATGGCTTGGAATAGTATCATTCAATTTCATTGGACGACTCGTAAGCCTTAATATAAACGTTGGTATCTAAGAAGATTGGGCTTGGCAACTCCATTGTGCAACACTAACCCCCAATTGAGCCTTGGCTCCGTTCTTCCGCTATCTCCTGCTTAATCTGCTGCACCAGTTCGACAATCTTTTCTCGCGAATCGTAGCCTGCTACTTCAAATGACTGTTGCAAGCTAGTTTGTAATTGATTTAATGGCATCAGCGATCGATTTGTATATTGCCAAGCACTAACTAAAGCATTAAGCATTTTGATATTCAGCAATACGCCCTTTGTTTCATCATCTTCAGTTAGCAGAATGGGTGCTTCTTCTGCTGTCGCTTGCCTCAATAATTCTGACAAGTGATTGTTTGCCTCAGAAATCCTAACCTTTCTCATTTCCATCTCCTTACAACTCTAGTATTAACCATTTATTAGAGTCTAACTTTAAGGTTTACTTTCGGGCATGATGACTGGAATCGTCTGATTTGTATTCCTCCGATAAATTGTGAAATCCCTATCCAATGTCAAAACAGCACTTTCGGAAAACTGTTCACTCATTCTGACCAAACAAGCATCTGCTAGCGACATTGGCACTGATTGATAACGAATTAACAGTTCTCCAACTCGATTAATTTCTGCCTCCAAATCAAATGAGATTTTGAGGTGCCTTGCCTTCACCATCCCCACTACAGCATTTTTGCCGTTTGTCACTCGACCTAAAAGGAAGCAGGCTTCAGAAATTACCGATTCACAGGTTAGAAACGGGGGTGGAAGTGTAGCAACTGTTGTAGTTGCCCAAGAATGATACTGGTCACGTTTATCAATCAATGCAACCAGTGGTCCCGTATCTAGCAATACCTGTCTCCTCATTACTTGCCATATCCCTCCATATATTTCGGATTTGTCGAGAGATCTCCTGGACCTTCTACACATCCAATAAATTCACGAGCGGCATCTAGAAAGGAGACTTCAGTTTTTTCGGAAGAGCTTATTTCTTCGCGCTCTGCTTCCTTTTGCATCAACTCTACAAAATCAAGCACCTTCTGCTGCTTATTGGTTGGTAAAGTCCTTAGCTTCTCTAAAACCGTTTGCTCAATGCTCATGGCTCACCTCCAAAATCTCAGTATATTCAAACTCATTCGGGCTTTGCCTGACCAGGGGATAGACCTGCCCATACCACTTGATCAATGCCTCTTCACAATCCGGCTTCGGTGAATTAAACGTCAACACATACTCCCTACCAATCCGGGGCTGCATTTCTTGCTCCACTTCCCCTCGCCACTGGGTCTGGGATGCCATCACCACCAACTGATTCGCTAGCAGCGGAACCAACCTTGCCACCTGCCGCCGGTAAATTTCATCCAGGTTGCCAAACGGCGAATCCATCACCACTGGGAAGGTGCTGCTATCCGGTCCCATTACCAGGCCTGCCTTACTCCACTGGCGCACCCGCTCAATCACACTGCCAATAAACGACAGGCTGAGGATTTGATTTTCTCCAGTTGAGGCACCTACCAGTACATCTTGCTTGCCTGCGACTTCGACCAGGCTCAGCTCATAGCGATCGCTCAATCGTGGCAAATATGCCTTAAATGAAATCTGCCCATACAACTCTTCAATCTGCTGCTCCAACTGCTTACGGAAAACCTCATCCCGGTTTTCTTTCACCTGCTTGAGACGATCGATCGCCTCCTGAGCCGCCTCAATTCGCTTCACAGCCAGCTTCTGTCGCTTCTCGTTAGAACGGCTTTCCTTCAGTTGCTTGCCTAATCGCCCTGCTTGCAGCTCCAGGTTTGCAATCTTCTCCTGGTTGGCTCCTTTTTCAGTCGTTAGGCGATCGATCGCCCTATCCACCTCATCGAGCCGGTTCTGAAGTTCCCGAATGTCTTCCCTGGGGCTATGGCGTAATTGATCGCGGATGTCCTCTAAATCATCCTGGATCCGCTCTAGGGTTCCTTTGTTGTGGTTGATGCTTGCCTGCTCCCGGTCAACTTCCTGCCAGAAGTCATCAATCTGGCTCTCCAGTTCATTGACCCGCGCCTCAATTCGGTAGGTGGCTGACTCCACCTCTGAAAGACCCGATCGCTCTAACCAGGATTTAACCGAAGTACAGGCAGTAGATCCCTCATGCAACTCTGTCCCACAGATGCACTTTTGGCGATCGAGCAAATCCTGGACAAACTTCTGCTTAATGTCCGCAGGCAGTTCCCCCCGTTCCTCCCGCTCTCGAATCAGCGATCGAAATTCTGTGGCAATCTTCGGCAGAAAAACAATATAGCCTCGATTCGAAATTGCCCGTTTGAGCGTTTTCTTGCTCTGCTGAATCTTTTCGCGGATTTCCCGCTCCTGCTCCTCCAGAGTATTGAGTTGCATTTGCAACCCTTCGACTTCCGTCAACTCCAGTTGCTTCTGCCGAAGCTGCTGTCGTCGCGTGGACTGGTGCTCCAACTCCTGGTCAATTTCAAGCTGGCGATCCTGGAGCTGCTCAGCTTCCTGCTCTAGTTTACGCTTCTGGGCTAACAGGCTCTGGGTCTCCGCATCCCCGATCCCTTCCAACTCTTCCTCTAGCGTTTTACGCGCTGTCGTCAGGTGCTTGATCGCCCGATCCAAGACCTCAACCCCTAGCAATTTCTTCGTCGCCTCGGCAATTTCTGAACGATTGTCAGTGCGGGTAATATTCTCAATCCGCTCTCCGTCAAAGAAAAAGTACTGATGCAGGCTCTTCGGCAAGATGCGGGTAATTACATCCTCAGGCATCTGAGAGGATGGCAAGAAAGTCCAACGACCATCGTCCCCCACGAATTGCATCATCAGTTCGCTCTTCGCCTGCTCGACCGAGCCATCCTTCTTCCGGTAAGCACGGCACTCTCGCTTCACCCGATACTGCTTGCCGTCATGTTCAAAGGACACCTCGACCCAGCAGGGAACGGGCTTGTCAACTTTTGCCTCGGCGATCGCCCTCCGATTCACTAACTGCTCAGGAGACGCGAGCGCCGCCGTAAATTTCTCGTAGAGTGCCCAGGTGAAAGCATTCAGCAGAGCTGTCTTCCCCGAACCATTGTTACCATGAATCACCGTAATATTGCGCTCGTCCGATTTAGCAAGCGTGAGGCTGTGTTCACCGTAAAAGGGTCGAAAATTGCAAAGCTTGAGCGCAAGGAGCTTCATTGGATGGCTTCCTTGATGATTTTCAAGATTTCATCATTAATTGGACTGCGCTCATTTTTATCTAGCCGATCTTTCTCAATTTCTAAGACTCGCTGGATGATTTGACGGACCTCAGGCGAAGCACTATTAATGGGTTCATGCACAGCATCACTGCTAATTTTCTTCACCATACCGCTTCTTCCAGCCAGAGATTAACCAATTATTCTACACATCCAGCAGCCCATAGCGGGTCTGTAGTCCTAAAAGTTTTAACCTTGCTTCCCCTGCATTGTCTGCCAGGTCGGCAAACTCAGCAAAGCGTCGCAGTTCACTCCTTAAAAGGCTACGCTCCATTTCTGAGGTTTCCCGTTCCATCTCTGGCGGTAACACAATCATGTCAAATAGGGTGGCTCGTTGCTTATTGGGATGACGGCGCAGAATTCTCCCTCGCCGCTGGATAAATTGGCGCGGGTTACTGCTGCTAGCCATAATCACCGCTGTTTGAACGGCTGGAATGTCCACCCCTTCATCCAAACAGCGAATTGCCACTAACCCTTGTAATTCCCCAGTTTCAAACTGTCGTCTTAAATCTTCCCGCTCCTCCAGAGAGGTTTCTGCCGTATAGGTGTTAATTCGATATCCCAATTCCCTACCCAGGATCTTGGCAACCTCCTCCAACTGCCGTCGGCTTTCCTCACTGGTCTCCTCAACGGACCCGTCGCCACAGTAGAACAGAGTGTGCTGCGTCTTGAGCCGCTGCTTCATTAGTTGTCTCAAAGCGTCTAATTTATTGGCAGCCGCTCCAACCAAACGCGATCGCTGCATCAAAAGGGCTTTGAGGGCTTCATCTTCCTCCTGATCTTTGCCGAGCGAAAGCAGACGACCAATTTTGATAGACAGTGCTGCATAGGTTTGAGCTTCCTGCTCGGTTAACTCCACCAGAATCGGGTAGTAGAGGTAGTGAACTAACGCTCCTTGCTCGATCGCATCCCGGAGCGTAAATTCTGGCTCCAAAACGGAACCAAAATAGTCGAAGAGGGATTGCGTCCCGCGATCGTCGAAGTACCGCTCCGGAGTAGCAGACAGAGCTAACCGTAACCCTACATTCCGTGGCAGACTAGCTTCTAATCGCCTGGCTCCCAGATTATGCGCCTCATCTCCCACAATCAGGGTTTTCTCTGGCAGATAGGGTAACTGTGATTGTAAGCCTTGACTCATCAAAGTTGCGTTGGTTGTGATAACTGTCAGGAAAGATTGATTGCCAGAACGAACGTTATAAAGCTGAGTGGAAAGCTTACTCTGCCAGGTACGAACATTCTCAAACGCCAGAATTGGCTCCAGTCCAAACTTCTGGCACTCCCTTGCCCATTGGCTCACCAGATGACGGTAGGGGCAAACCACCAGCAGAACTTGAAGACCAATCTTTTTGTAGAGTTCTGTGCTCAAGGATAGGGCAGTAATCGTTTTGCCACTACCTGTTGCCATTTTCAGGGTGCCTCTGCCCTTATTGGCAAACCAGTTATCGATCGCCTGCCTCTGATAAGGGCGAATTTGTAGCCTAAATGGAAGGCTGGGAATTCCTTTGAGACGGGTTTCTACTTCTATCGGTGGTAACTGGTACTCACCCTTCGTTGTGGACACTCCGGGTTCTAAGATTGGTGGATTGGACGGACAACGCTTAAGAAGCGATCGTCGCGCAGCCTCCGGAAACTCCATCACCTCTAAATTAAGCGTTTGGTTATCCCAGAGTCTCTGAAAATCCTCTAGCTTCTCAAGGATCCGCTCATCATCCCCTGCACGCCACGATCGAAATACATCAATACACTCAAAGTTATTCCTCAACGCACTGGCGCTTTCATTAGCAGAGCCGGAGAAAACAACCTGATTCTCTTCTGAATCGGTGAAGACTCCCAATTTCTCGTGATAAATACCCTGATGATAGAGATCGCAATGGACAGCTAACTTGATCTCCAAAAAACCTTTGCTCAATAACCAAGCCAAGCAAGCAAGGCGATTCTCGATATGAGAGGCTTCGCCAACGCCCAAAATCTGCTCAAACTCTTGCTCCAATTCACGTATAACACTGTCTGAGATCGCCTCATCTCGCTGTTTCAGTCCCTTCTCGATCGCCGCAATGTCCTCTGCAGAGAGGTGAGGTGAAGCAACCAACCTCATCCGTCCGTTTGACTGGATGAAATAGGACAATCCCTGAGTGGCTAAGGCTAAAGAGGTGCTTGAAAAGAAACCAACAGCGCGATCGTAGGTTACTGCCCGACTCAAGCAAGGAACATAAAAATCCTGGAGCAGATTATGGCGATCGCTCCGATACTGATTCCGTAGGGCAAGATCTTTAAGACTCACACAAGACAGGCTCCGCACAGACAATGCTCTGAGTCTAATTTGCCCCTGTAAAGAATTGTTGATAACTTTTGGACAGTCGTTGGGTTCGGAAACTGATGTTTGTCCAAAATTTGGGCATTAATATACTTCATGCACCAACACTGCCCTCACCCCCGGCCCCTCTCCCAGAGCGGGAGAGGGGAGAAATTAAGCGTTAATGCCCCTTCTCCCCATGGTGGGAGAAGGAGGTGGGGGATGAGGGGAAAGGGATTGGTGTGCCAAGTATATTGTTGCCTAATTAATTACCCCTGATGATGAAGATATGGCGTAATATCCAACTTCGTCTTCGCTCCAATGGGGATGCAGAGCGGCGTTCCTGCAACAGGGTCAGAATAGATTTGACATTTCAGGTTGAATACCGCCTGAATTGTATCCTCCGTCACCACATCCTGTGGCGTACCTGCGGCAAAAATCCGTCCTTCTTTCAGTGCAACTAAATAGTCGGCATAGCGACAGGCATGATTCAAATCGTGGAGGACCATGACAACGGTACGTTCCTGCTGCTGATTCAGGTTATGAAGCAGATCCAGGACTTCAATCTGATGGGCCAGATCCAGAAATGTGGTCGGTTCATCCAACAATAGAATTTCAGTGTTCTGGGCAAGGGCCATGGCAATCCAGGCTCGTTGACGTTGTCCGCCAGAGAGGGTATCCAGAGGACGATTCCTGAGTTCCATTAAGTCCGTAGTTTCTAAAGCCTGGTGAACCACAGCTTCATCCTGGCTGGACCATTGCTGAACCCAATTCTGGTAGGGATAACGCCCCTGGGCAACCAGATCCTTGACCGTTAATCCTTCTGGCGCGATCGGACTTTGAGGCAACAGTCCCAATTGGCGGGCGATAGATCGGGTCGATCGCTGCATAATGGCTTTGCCATCTAAATAAACCATCCCTGCTGAGGGTTTGAGTAATCGGGCCAGCCCTCGCAATAAGGTGGATTTGCCACAACCATTGGCACCGACTAAGGCCGTAATCTTTCCGGGAGGAATCATTAAGGTTAAATCCCGAATAATGGGCGTGCCTGTGTAGGATAAAGCTAGATTTTGAGCAAGAAGTTCTGGCATCAGCGGTGACGGTTGTAAATGAGTAAGGATAGGAAAAATGGTGCCCCGATCGTAGCCGTGATCACACCACAGGGTAGCTCAATGGGAGCAAAGAGGGTTCTCCCGGCCAGATCTGCCAATGTGACCAGCAAACCACCTAGCAGGGCTGCGACAGGTAATAACCGGTGATGATTCGGACCTGTTAGTTGGCGTCCGATGTGGGGCGCAACTAACCCGACAAAGGCGATCGTGCCTGCAGTGGCAACGGATGACCCAGCCAGAGCAACTGCCACCAAAACTAAGAGTCCCCGCTGCCATTCCACCCGACTGCCCAGGCTTTTGGCGACCTCATCCCCCAAGTTCAAGACATTCAACTGGCGAGAGCCAGACAGGGCAACTGGAACACCCAGGACAATCCAGGGCAGGAAGGCAAAAACCTGCTCCCAAGTCCGTCCATAAACACTCCCGGCCAACCAGACTAGGGCTTGACTGACATCATAAATCGAGCCGAAAGTAATCATGAAACTGGTGACAGCAGTAGCGATCGCAGACAGGCCAAGCCCTAACAAAATCAGTCGGGTGGGGGATGAACCGCCATTCCAGGCCAGCCCATAGATAAGCATTGCCATCAAAGATGCCCCAGCAAAGGCTGCGATCGGCAACAGATAAGTTGGCGCTGGAGGCAAGAGGACAATCACCGTCATAGCAGCCAGACTTGCTCCTGCATTAATACCGATGATGCTGGGATCAGCCAGGGGATTACCGGTTAAACCTTGGAAGATTGTGCCAGAAATAGCAAGCGCCACTCCAACCATAAAGGCAACCAATGTTCTCGGTAGGCGCAGGGTGTAAATGACAAAAGCATGATCAGGATTGCCCGTATTGATGCCAAACAGGGTCTTGAGGATGTCAAGGGTTGCAATTGGGTACTCTCCTTGCTGGAGATTCAAGAGCATCGCGACAACACTGAAGACCGCTAACCCGATCAACAGGGTCAGTAAGCGGCGATCGCCCCAGGGTGATACCCCTAGAGATCGGACTGCCAGGCTCTCTTTCATCGCTTCACCTTGACTTTGGCCAGATAGACAAACACAGGCGCACCGACGAGGGCTGTCATAACTCCGATCGGCAGTTCCTGGGGTTTCAGCAAAACCCGTGCCGCCATGTCTGAGACTAATAAGAGCATGGCCCCTAACAAGGCTGAGTAGGGCAAAATCCAGCGATAATCGGTTTTGATGAAAAACCGTACCAGGTGGGGGATAATCAAGCCAACAAAGCCGATCGGACCCGCGATCGCCACCGACCCCCCTGCTAGCAGTACAATGCTGACTGCTGCGAGGAGCTTAATCCAGACGGTTTGTTGTCCTAAACCTCTGGCAATGTCGTCTCCCAAACTCAGGGTTGTGATCTGCTTCCCCAGAAGAAATGCCAGCAGCAGACCGATCGCCATAAAGGGCAGAACTTTGAGGAACAACGCAAAATCGCGTCCTGCGAGGGAACCTGCCAGCCAGAAGCGAATTTCTTCCAAAGTGCGTTGACTCACAATCAAAATTGCCGTGGTCACGGAAGAAATAAATGCGGTCATGGCAGCTCCGGCCAGGGTCAGATTTAATGGGGTGGCACCACCCCGACCCAGAGAGCCCAATCCATACACAGAAACTGCAGCGATCGCCGCTCCCAGAAATGCCACTGCTGCGTAAACAGTCAGGGATGAACTGCCAAACAGGAACAGGGTCACCACAACTGCCAGAGCACCGCCTGCTTCAATGCCTAAAATACCAGTTTCTGCCAGTGGATTGCGGGTTAAGCCCTGCATTAATGCCCCTGACACTGCCAGGGCTGACCCTACGGCCATGGCCATCAGCGATCGGGGCAAGCGCACGGTTTGAATGATGAGATGATCAAAGGACTGGTCAAAGGCAAGAAACGAGTTGAGAATACTTCTCAAAGGGATGTCCTTAGCACCTAGCGTGATACTGTAGACCAGACAGATCAGGAGTGCGATCGTGCCCAGCCCCAACCCCAACAGGGGCAGTCGTTTACCCGGATTGACAGGACTGGAAGAAGTTGAGGAAATCATGAAGGCAAATTCAGTGCTTTATTGATAATTATTCTTAAGTGTACTCCTATTTTTAGGGCAGACATTGTGAAGGGGTCAGCTAAGAACAGAAAAATCGCTGGTTATGCTCTAGGCGTTGCTGAATAGAAGGATGATTTTCGTGCTTGAGCCTTATGCAGCCCTCTCCCAAGGGAGAGGGAACAAGAGTTTTAGCTCCCTTCTCCTGCGGGAGAAGGGTTGGGGATGAGGGTAATTCATATTTGCATTCAGCAAAGCCATGCTCTAAACCTGTGGATAGGAGATATGCAATGTTAGCAAAGAGACGGATTAGGCCAAATTTATCCAAGATCAAACGATAGGTTACTTGGGCTCTATATTGATCTTCCAGAACCTCAAGGAGCGCATTTCTCAGTTGCTCAACCATCAGGACTAGCAGGAGACATTGATGTGGCTTCCTTGCCTTTGGTGGTAGCCAGGGCAGCGACCTCGCGATCGATAAAAAACAACCCCTGCCCATCTGTACCAATTAGCTTGATCTTATCGAGAATACTCTTAAACAAGAACTCTTCCTGGTGTTGTTCGGCAACATACCATTGCAGAAATTGCAGAGTGGAATAGTCGGGTTCTGTATTCGCTAGATGCACGAGATCGTTGATTTTTCTGGTAATAGATTGTTCATGGATGTAAATCTTCTCAAACATTTCCTGCAATGAGTTAAACTCCTTCGGCGGTGCGTCCATACCTCCGACAATGGCGAGTGCCCCTGTTTCTTGCAGATAACTGATCAACCGCCGCATGTGCATCATTTCTTCATCAGCATGTTGGTTCAGAAAGGTTGCACAGCCATCTAGCGCTTTGTAGGCACACCAGGAGCTCATTTGCAAATAAAGATGGGAAGAAAACATTTCCAGGTTGATTTGTTCATTTAACCGATCAATCATTGCTTGTGACAGCATTAAGACCTCTTCTCCGTTCAATAGTTATTCAGTAATAATAAAGCGCCAATTGACCATAGCAAACAACTGCCGCGAATAGGATGGCGGCAGTCGTTTCAATGATGGCAACATTGTGAATAGCAGTCTCGCAGAACCACTCACGCTGCCAAAGAATCACGCCATACCTAATGAGCGCGATCGCAAAAGCTAGGACAACAAATAGAGGCAAAACATTAAACTTATAAAGCGCGATCACGATCAAGGTTGCAATCAGATGGTAAATCGCCCCAGGTTGTACTGGATGAGACTTCAACTTGCGAAACTTAAGGGTAAAGATGGCACTACTAAAAAACAACGTGTTGAGTAACCATAGCCCGATGATTGAAAGTGACAGGGTGCCAGTAGTGGCGATATAGGCAAATGGGGCAGAGAGACAGACTGCCGCAAAGGTCATTCCCTCATTCAGTATCGATCTCTGCTGGCGATAGAATACGGCAATAGCATCGATGATCAATGCTGCGATCGCTCCTGCATACAGCCAGCCTACAATAGGAGCCTGGAGATACAAGTAGAGAGCAATGACGAGAGCAATGCCACCGTAGATCCCACCCCAAATCAAAAACCGCAGCTTTAAGGTTTTGCGTTGTTTGATTTGCAGGGCGATCGGGTGCTCTGCTTGAAAGCCCAGGAACGCACAGACTAATGCCAACAGGGTTGCTCCATTAAACCCTTGTGCCGCTGCGATACCTGTTAAATAGGCAATGAGTAACATCACATAAACCCCATGCTCAGAAGAGAAGGTTGGACGATACCAACCCTGAGTTTCTAAACTGGCAAAAGATTTGTTGGAAGCCGGTTTGCTGACATGAATTTCTGTCGCCTCAGGGACTTGAAGTGATGTATCTAGCTGCATATTACCCGCCTATATTGAGACATTATTTCGTGACCCACTCATACAGTTCCAAACTCTCTGGCGCACAGCTATGACAGCCACTACATTGTTTGCCCGCCAGTTGACGCACCCGTCCTTTACGAATCAGCAGATGCAGCATTTCCCGCAGGGCATCTGCGTCTGTTTGAAACTGACGGGCGAGTTCTTCCAGAGAGGTTTGGGGATGGGTGCGGAGGTAGGTTTGAAGTTGTTGCAGAATCATGGGGAGTGAGGAGTGGAAAATAGGGAGGGCACCATCTGTCTACCGATCCACCTTGTTATTGATTGGCCAACGCTCTTGGACGGTTGGAACTCTGGGGTGGCATGCGGTGGCGATCGCTGAACCATTTCAATCCGAGCAGGATGGCAACCATCACCAGGGCGAGACCGATCAACCAGGCGATCGTGCTACCAGGATGCTGATTGAAGGTCATGGACTGGTAGTAGAACACTGCTACCCAGTAGGCCAGCCCGGTGGTCCAGGCTCCGACAAAAGCTGTCCAGCCCAGATTGGTTTCACGATAGACTGCGGCAGTGGCAGAGACACAGGGGAAGTAGAGCAGCACGAAGAGCAGGAAGGCGATCGCGGCGGTGGTACTGCCAAATCGAGTCGCCATTTGCCCAAAAGTGGTGTAGCTAACTTCCTGCGCTGCCGCTGCCGCCTGTTGATCACCCGTATCGTTCAGAATGCTGAGACCGATCGGGTCAAGCACCTGATTGGTCAGATCTGCCAGATTCTTGGGAATGCTGGCGAAGGCTTCTCTAATGCCACCCCAAAAATCAAACGGTTCTGCTTCCTCACTGGTGCCGGATGCCTGTTCTGCCAGTTGGGTATAAAGAGAATCCATCGTACCGACCATGACTTCCTTGGCGAACACCCCGGTCATTAATCCCACCGTCGCGGGCCAGTTCTCTTGCTGAATTCCCATTGGTGTGAACACGGGGGTAATGGTGCGGCTGAAGGCACTTAGAATCGAATCCTGGCTATTCTGTTTACCAAAAGAACCATCGACCCCAACGGAGTTAATTAAGCCTAAAATCAACACCATCACGATAATCATGCGTCCAGCTTTGGTAATGAATGCCTTGAGCCGATCCCAGGCGCGAATCAGCACCCCTTTGATAGTGGGAATGTGGTACGGCGGTAATTCCATCACAAACGGGGCGGCCTCCCCCCGGAACAGGGTGCGTTTCATCACCAGGCCGGTAAAGACTGCTGCCAGGATGCCCAGAATGTAAAGTAAGAAAACGATGTTTTGTCCGTTAGTGGGGAAAAATGCGGCGCAAAAGAGCGCATACACCGGCAGACGGGCACCGCAAGACATAAACGGATTCATCAGGATGGTCATCAGGCGATCGCGCCGATTTTCCAGCGTCCGGGTTGCCATGATGCCCGGAATGTTGCAACCAAAGCCCACCATCATCGGGACAAAGGATTTGCCCGGAAGTCCAATAAACCGCATCAGCCGATCCATGACAAATGCAGCGCGGGCTAAATAGCCAGAATCCTCCAGGATGGAAAGGAAAATGAACAATAGACCAATTTGGGGAATAAAAGTGGACGTGGTTTGAATTCCGCCTCCGACGCCATCCGCCAACAGCCCAATCAACCATCCGGGAGCCTTAATTTGCTCTAATAAATGAGCTGTTCCACCTACGAAAATGGTACCAACGCCAATATCAAAAAAATCAATAAACGCACCACCTAAGTTAATAGCAACGAGAAACATGAGATACATCACCACCAAAAAGATGGGAATTCCCAGCCACCGGTTGAGCACCACCCGATCGATGCGATCGGATAGCGTTTGTTTCACCACGTTCGTGCGCTCAGTAACACCCTGGATGATGTGCCGAATCCAGGTGTAGCGGCTATCAGCAATCAGTAAATCGGTATCTTCTCCCAGGGTTTGATGAATGCGGTGCCGATGCTCGGCAATCTGTCGCAGAGTGGACTGTCCCAGCTCTGGCAAGTGGCGATCGTCGTATTGCAATAAATTCAATGCAAACCAGCGAACATGGGCACGATTGGCGATTGCCCCTGCTTCCAGAGATGGCATTAAATCGGTCAGCGCTTCCTCAATCACGGGAGGATAAGCCACATAAGTACTGGGAATGGTGGGGTGCGTCAAAGCCTGATGCACTGCTTCTTTTAACTGCGGCACCCCTTTGCCAGTATGGGCACAGAGGGGAATCACTGGACATCCCAATCGTTCAGACAATAACTGGGAATCGATGCGAATTTCCCGCTTTGCTGCCAGGTCCATCATGTTGAGGGCGATGATCATTGGCACACCGATCTCCAGAATCTGGGTCGTGAGATAGAGGTTCCGCTCCAGATTCGATGCATCCACGATGTTCACAATCACATTTGCCTCGCCAGACAGCAGATAATCCCGCGCCACCAGCTCATCCAGGCCAGTGCTGGTGTCTTCCGCATCCACAGAATAGACACCGGGCAAATCAACCACTGTCACGGGTTGACCATGGGCACGGTAGCCGCCTTCCTTCCGCTCAACCGTCACACCGGGCCAGTTCCCGACACGCTGGTTGGCTCCGGTTAAGGCATTGAACAGTGTGGTTTTGCCACAGTTGGGGTTGCCGACCAGTCCGATCGTTGCCTGCTTCATGACTCTCCTCCTGCGACAGGTGCGACAATCAGGGCATCAGCCTCATCTTTTCGCAGACTCAGGTGAAAGTCGCGCACCTCAATTTCTGTTGGGTCACCCAGGGGGGCATGGCGCGTCACCCGCAACTCCGTTCCAGGTGTTAGCCCCATTGCCAGTAGCTTGCGTTTATAGTCCCGTGCGGTCGGTTCATAGCCAATCACTCGTAACGTCGCACCGATGTTCGCATCTCGCAGTTTGACCATGGATAGGTCTGGGGTAGTTGCCATGGGTGTCATCCTTGTTTTGGAGGGAGTTGGAGGCTCATCTAGCGGTTGTGCTGCGGCCATCACCTGAATCCGTTGTGCCATTTCTGCGCCCAAGCCCAAGCGTTGGTCTTGCCATGCCACAATCACTGACCCCTTCGCGGTGCAACTAATCACCTCCAGGACGATATCCGGCATCAGACCCATGCCCATCAGTCGGCTGTTGGACTCCCCGCAGTTGAGGGAAATCACGCGAACGCGATCGCCTAAGTTCGTCGTAGATAGGGGAAAAACTCTGGCGTTGAGGGAATTCTCTGACCCATCTAGCGGCACATCTGCCTGACTCGGCAAGTCACTGACCCCATCGCTGACATAAACAAAGCCTTGCCAGCCAGAGGGTTGCTGATTAGCCGCTTGATGATTAACCAAATTCTCTCCACGATTCATGAATTTTTCCCTACGAGAGATAGAACTATCAAAAACTATTCTCAACTATACTACCTGAAATCTTGCAGCTTGCATCTCTCCATAACTTTAAAGTGATTAAGTTTCAATAAATTCTCTATCTCTTTACCGAGGCAGTTTAAGCTCCCAAAGTAGGGCTTCCCTATTGAGGAAGATTCAGCCGAAACCTTGATGAATACTGACTTGGCAACAGCTTCACCCTAAAGCAACGGAGCAGCCTTCAGGATTTGCCCCCCAGCCCCAGCAAGGATTTTAATGCGGTTTTTTAATGCAATATATTATCAATAGTTCTACTAAAATCACAATCCTGGCTAAACTTTTATCAATCCTTAAGAAAATAGGGAATGGATTGAAAATTTTCTAGCTTGATGGGGTTGCTCAACATCTAACGGGCGGATATTGAATTGGAAGGAAGACGGGGTGGCATGAGTACTGGGTTTACTGAGCGCTAGCTTCAACGCAAAGGATGAGGTTTCGTTGCCATCGCTCAATCTTCCCCTCTCGCTGCATCTGACCCAACAACCGAGTCACACTTACCCGCGTCGAACCAATCGTGTCTGCCAGATCCTGATGGGTTAGCCGCAACTCAAGCAATGTTCCAGAAATAACAGGTTTGCCAAACTGCTCTGAAAGCCACAGCAACAAATGAAAGAGGCGATCGGAGATCGAAGGCTGATGAATAATTTTCAGCAATTCCTCACTTTTCCAGGCGTGAACCAATAGTGCATGTTGTAAATAGCTGTTCTCTGGTGCAAACTCACTGATCTGTACTGTAGTCAGGCACTCCACCTGATACGGATTCATCCGAGATAAGGGATGCCCCACTACATCCCCTTTGCCCCAAAATCCTAAAGTGACAGTTCTACCTTCCGCATCCCAGGTGAGAGAGCGCACCACACCCGATTCAATCTTCCAGAGTGTATCGGATTTCAATGGCAAACTCTCTTTGGATTTGAATGTCGATTGGGAATACACAATACGAAGGTGAAAAGAATGGCTTGAGAGAAGTGATGGCACGGATTGCATAGAAATTCTCAAAAAATAAACTCACGGATTAAGGTTAGACGTTTCTTGGGCGCAGCCTTGATTGGCGATCGCACCTGTTGTTCAGAAGAGACAGGCTCATAATCTAAGCAGTCGATCGCCTCTTCAGATAATGCCTTACAAGGATGTACCGTACATTTTAGGCGATAGTCCCCCGTGTAAAATGCGCAATGGCTACAGGGAACTTGGTGCAATTGCCGCAATCGTGTGATGCCATCCCGTACCGCAAGACAAACTGCTAGAAAAAAACTAACTAATAGAATCCAAATTAGAATTGGACAGAGCAAAGTTATGGAGAAGTGAATCATGGGCGAAAAAAGAGAGCGCAGATTAAGGGCCAGCATTGACAGGAATATCTACGAGCATTCGATGAGCTAGCGAACGTTGGAACAATTTGCTCACGCACCTGTTGTGGATAGAAGTAGTGAAAAAAGTAACGTCCTCCTGGGCAAATCCAGAGGCGCGACACTGGATGCTGCTTCCAGTGTCGAAGCTGATTGGGATCAATCACCACATTATCGACGCTACTGCAGACCAGGAGGGGGACTTCAATTGAAATTGGTAATAATCTCATCAATCGCGCCAAACTATGGGGCGAAAGAGATTGATAGAGATCCTGTTCCAACAGCTTGATCAGCGTCTTGGTTATGTCTTTGGGAGGGCATCCCAGTAAGCCATATACCATCTGTCTCAAAATGGTTTGTTGATCGCAGGGCAACAGACATCGAACACTTCAGGATCAGATCTGGAATCTCGTTCCTGTACATACTGCATTGACTTTTAAACTCCAATTAAAAACCCAAAAGGCACATCCCTTGCTACTTAGGTGCAATTACGAAAATCAATGTTGCAACCAATAGTGCAACTGAAGCAGTGGGCACCAGGAATAGTACTTTCCGGTAAACCGATGCACTGTAATCGACTACTTTGGGACTGAATGAACGCCACTGCTCTGATTGCAGAAGCTGACTCAAATGATACTGGTCATAGCGCGCCATCTGGGCAAAGGGTATCTCTCCTTGCGATCGCTGCGGCAAAATTCTACGTCGCTGATAGGGAACTGTCTGATCACCAAACTGCTTGAGATATTCCTCCGTATTAAGCAAGGCATCAATAAATCCTTGTAGCCCTTTAGTAGCCAACAAAATTGACCAGGAAAGCGTTTCACGATTGTTATAAACCCGGCGACCCAGAATACGCTGAATGCACATTTCCACAAAGCGATAGTTGTTATTTGTGTCATAATTCAGCCGACGAAACGAATCAGACAGGACTAATCCACGTATAAAATCTCGCACAGTAATCTGACCAGCCCGCAATTGTGACTCTAATGCAATTTGACGATGATACAAAATGATTTGCTGCTCATTAAAGACTTGTCGATAGGCAGCCCAGATGATCTGATTCATTTCAGTCCCAGCAGGCAAGTTGTCTAGGGAATACAATCTGGGTTGCTCATCGCCGGGAATTTCAAAACTGTTAACGCGCTGATTTTGACTAGCCAGTGGATAACTCAAGAGGGGAATTGTCATGATGAAAAGCTCTGTAAAAAAGTAGTGTGGAGGGGAAGGGAGGGAGGGGGAATGGGGAGTATTTAGTTCCATCACCCCATTACTCCGCTACATGATTCCCGATCGCCCAATTTCTAGAAGAATGAAGATGGCGAAAAGAATTCCACCTAATCCACCAATTAGGAAACCAGAGGTAAATTGGCTCCAGTCTTTATAGGTTTGCAAATTAGCTGGTAATTCACCTACGGGTTTACGGCTACCCTGAAAACCAGCATTGCCATACAGGAACAGGCAGACACTCAAAATTACGACCAAACCGGATGCACCACCCCATCCTCCCCACAGGGCAATGTCAGTATCACGCAATGGACCGAGTTTAAGGAATGGACCCAGCAGAAGATAGCCATGTACCATGCCAATCTCTAGACCCCGCGTAATCGGCGATAGACCATGCCGATAAATCGGCAAATTTTTAATCCAACTGCGGGTGACATCACTACCATTGATCGGTGTGACTAAGTTGCCAATTTGGGGATTGTCTTGAGGGACTCGTACAATCCCTGCAAACAACGGTTCACTGCTGAACTGGGTATCTCCAAATCGTGCATTGGCACTAAACTTCATTTTGCTAAAGACAAAGCCTGCGGCGATCGCCCGTGCCCTCAGGGCGTGCCAGAAATGACCAGCCAGCAGCAAACTGGCAAAGATGACATGGAACAACATCAACCAAGTGCGTGGTGTGATCACCCCATCTACAGTTGTTGTGCCTGTGGGACCGTAGAACACTGAGGGATAGACGATATCGTTGATCCAAACAAAGTAAGCGGCAAAGAAGCCCATGTACGCTAACGCAGCTTGACTGTAAGAGAGATAAGCTTCCCCGGACCAGACAAATAAGCCTTTTGCCCATTTTGCTGGTTCAGTACAAATATGCCAGATCCCGCCGAGAATACATAGACTGCCAACCCAGATGTGGCCACCAACCACATCCTCCAGGTTGTTAACCGCTGCCATCCCCTTTAATGTCCAACCATTGGGGGCGATTCCCACCAAATAGCCAAAAATTGTCAGTGGATTCAGCGTGGGATTGGTAATGAGACGCACGCTAGAGATCGCCGGATCATACAAACCACCGATAAACACGGCTTTCAGCACGAGCAATAATGCACCCACCCCCAGCAGCACCAGATGAATGCCCAGAATGGAGGTCATTTTGCGACCATCTTCCCATTGATAGCCAAAACCCTTTTCATCCAACTTTTCGGGACCTAAGACAGCATGATAAATGCCACCTGCACCTAAAATTGCTGAACCAATCAGGTGAATCACACCGATCGCAAAGTAAGGATCGGGACTCATAATTTGCCCATTGGCTCCGACGCCGAAACCCAGACTTGCCAGATGGGGCAACAAAATTAAACCCTGACCATACATGGGCAAGTTGGGATTAAATCGTGAGAGTTCAAACAGCGTCATGGCCCCTGCCCACAGCACAATCAGCCCTGCATGGGCAATATGGGCACCCAGCAATTTCCCTGACAAATTGGCAAAGCGTAAATTACCTGCCCACCAGGAATAGGGATCAACCGAATCTTGGACATAGCGAGTTTCAGGGGTACTCCCCGGAAACTCCAACGAAGACACTGTCCGATTTGGGGATGGTATATCTGCGGTTGTCATGTTAGCTCACCTGCCCGCGTGGGGATGCAATCACTCGCCCTTCAACAAAGCTATAGCCTGCAGCTCGCAGGGCATGGAACAAGTGCCCCTGAAGGAAGAAAAAACCCAACCAGAAGTGGGCATTGGCTAACCAGACCCGCGAGGTTAACGTACCATCAACACTGGCAAACACTGGGAAGCGATCGAACTGAAGAATTAACGGGGAACCAAAAAATTCAGATGGAAAGACCGTCGTATTGATGGAAACAAACAACGTAGCAATGAATGCCATCAAACTGACTGCCCCAATGCTGTAGGACAGATAGGCTTCCCCGGACCAGACCAACAATTTTTTTGCCCACGGAAAGGGTTGGGTGCGAATGTGCCAAATGCCACCCAGAATGCACATCACACCCACCCAAATGTGACCCCCGACAACATCTTCCAGGTTATTCACACTGGCAATCCAAAACTTTCCTTGGGTGCCCAACAAATAGCTGAAGATCGGCACTGGATTTAAGGTTGGGTTGGTAATTAGCCGCACGTTGTGGATTGCTGGATCGTAAAGTCCACCCCAGGCGATCGCCTTTGCTACCAGCAATAGTGCTCCAGTTCCTAACAGCATCAGATGAATACCTAGGATTGTCGTCATCTGGCTGGCATCATCCCAGCGATAGCCAAAGAATGGAAACTTATCTTCCAGTTTGCGGGGTCCTTTTAACACATGAAACAGTCCACCTGCACCCAAAAAGGCAGAGCTAATCAAATGGAGGACTCCAATCACAAAGTAAGGATAGGTGTCTCTAATCATCCCATTTTGTCCTACACCCAAACCTAATCGCACCAGATTGGGGAGCAAAATCAGTCCTTGCTCAAACATCGGTTGAGCCGGATCAACGTTGGATAGTTCAATCAAGGTCATGGCTCCAACCCAAGCCACAATCAATCCGGCATGGGCAATATGGGCACCCAATAACCATCCAGACAAGTTAACCAGACGAGCATTTCCCGCCCGCCAGGGAATTTGTGCCATTGTATCTGTCGCGATCGCCATAGCGATTCTCTCCTTCGTTGAAATTCGTGTGATCAATCCAAGGTGCAGCAGGTGAGTATTCAATCCCTATTTAGAGGGTTTAATTTGCAAACTGGCAGGAACGGTAAGCATCACATCCTTCGCTATATAGTCAAAGAAGGTCACGAATTGTAGTCCTCGCGTTGCGGCACGAGCGCGATAAGCATGCCAAATATGCCCTACTAGGGCCAGAAATCCTAATCCTGCATGAACGCTGGCTAACGCAGCACGGGTGGACTGGGTGATAGCATCCACATCTCCATAAAAGACACTGGGGTAAGCAATGTCATTGACCGAGATAAAGCAAGCCACATTGAAGCCTGCGATCGCCAACGCACCCAGACTGTAGGAAAGATAAGCTTCTCCTGACCACACCAGGGCTTTCTTTGCCCAGTCCAAAGGCTGCGACACAATGTGGAAAATGCCACCTGCGATGCAGAGAACCCCTACCCAAACATGACCACCAATCACATCTTCCAGATTATTGACGCTTGCCATGCCAGTCATCGTCCAGCCGTTGGGGCTAAAGCCAAGCAAATAGCCAAAGATGCAGGCTGGATTGAGGTTAGGCTGGATCAGCCGAACTCGCTCCATCAGCGGATCATAAACGCCACCCCAATGGGTCGCCTTCAGAACCAGTAATAATGCCCCAACCCCTAGCAACACAAGATGAATTCCTAAAATCGTGGTCATCTTCTTGCCATCCTGCCAGTTGTAGCCAAACCCTTTTTCATCCAGGATTTCAGGTCCTAGAACTGCATGGTAAATTCCCCCAGCCCCTAACACGGCTGAACTGATTAAATGCAGCATGCCGATTAGGTAATAGGGATAGGTATCGATGACTTGCCCACCCGCACCGATACCCAATCCAAGCGTGGCTAAATGGGGCAGCAGAATCAAATTCTGCTCCTGCATGGGCAAGCCTGGATTAAATCGAGACAGTTCAAATAAGGTCATTGCCCCTGCCCACAACATCATCAATCCAGCATGGGCAATATGGGCACCCAATAGCCGTCCCGAAAGATTAATAAACTGGGCGTTACCTGCCAGTAATGGTGCCCCGGATTGTTGTGTGACTGCTTCAGAAGACCAACCCAGCGCTCGCAGCAGCGGCTTCCAGAAAATGGCATCATTCATGGTTCAATTCCTCTAAACCCCAAATTCTTGCTTCAACTGAGCCACCCAGACTTTGATGCGTGTATCGGTCAGGTCTGATTGATTGTCTTCGTCGATCGCCAGTCCCACAAACTTGCCGTTCTTCACCGCTTTCGATTCGCTGTGTTCATAGCCATTAGTCGGCCAATAACCCACTGTTGTGCCGCCCAGCGATGAAATTTTCTCCTCTAAAATGCCCATTGCATCTTGGAAATTATCGGCATAACCAATCTGATCACCTGCCCCAAAATACGCCACCTTCTTTCCGACAAAATCAATGGTATCCAACTCATCGTAGAAACCTTCCCAGTCGCTTTGCAATTCCCCAATATTCCATGTGGGACAACCAACAATCAGACACTCATACTGCTTAAAGTCATCTGCATCGACACCAGAGATATCGTATATCTCTACAACACTATCACCACCAAATTCTTTTTGAATGAACTCTGCAGCAGTTTGAGTGTTGCCTGTCTGAGTGCCATAAAACAGACCGATCTTTGCCATTTTTTCTCCCCAGATAATTCTATTGAATGTGTTGTGTGTTCTCTGATCTCCAGGAGATGAATTCACGCTTCAGCCAGTACCTTAACTTGCAAATTGTTCTGGTTGGAGTGGAATGTATATCCAAAACTGGCGATTGGGACTTAAGGAACAATTAACCTGCAATCTGCTTGGATTAATAGCTAGCAAAATAGGCATCGGTTGTCGGCAATCTGGGCAATACCAGTACAGCCCTTTTGAACCGATATGTTGCAGCAGTTTTCCAGAACAACAAGGACAATTCATGAGTAACAGCACAATCGTGAATTCAAGCAAACAGCCCAAAAGGTAATCAGGGCTGCCTGAGCCCCATGAGCGCCAATGAATAAGCCAGAATGACTGATGAAGCACGTGTTTCCTGCCCACCGGCATATTTGACTCATGGATGATTGTAAGTCTGCGTAGATGAAACCATAAGTGAAGACATCAATTTATTGAGATAGGTTCTCAATAAATACAAAGCTAGTTTAGAATCTTTCTCAATAATATAGGGTTAAGTTTTGTTAAAAAGTGCCCCAGGTAGCCCCTAGCAATCTCACGACTGTCGGCATCATATGCCAGCCCTTAGGCTAGGTCAGAGCAACACTTATCCATTGATTGGCAAATTTCTTCGTCAGATATTTATTAATAAATTTGCTCAATAAACTGTGGTCCGCAGCCGAGGCTGCGGACCACAGTTTGCCATAACCAGAATCCTGTAACTTAAAACTGAATCCCCACGGAGCCAATTACGGTTAAGGGTTCACCGGGTTCAATACCGCCATCATTGCCAGTTAATGCTCGAATATAGCTGGCATTAGAGAAGTTCCGAATATTAAGGGCAATGCGGTAGTTGTCCCGCCGATAAAAGATTCCGGCATTGCCAATGAAATAGCTGCCCACCCGGAAACTATTGGCCAGATCCCCAAAACGACTATCCGCATATTCCAGCCCAATACCAAAGCCCAGTCCTTGCAAATCTCCTTGCTGAATTTCATAAGTTGTCCATAAACTGGCCTTGTTGTGGGGAATACCAAAAAGTTGATTACCGATGAGGGTGGTATCTGTGTCATTTGTAACTCTGGCATCAATGTAAGCGTAGGAGGTGATCACCTTCCATCCGGGTAACAGTTCTCCAGAGATATCCAGTTCAACCCCCCGGCTATTTTGCTCCCCAACGGCGATCGAAAACAGGGGATTATTGGGATCGGCCACGCCCACATTTTTCTTCGTGATATCAAAGTAGGTTAGGGTTGCTAACAACTTCTGGTTCAATAGCTCGGTCTTCACGCCCACTTCAAAGCCCTCCCCCCTTTCTGGTTTTAAAATCCCGCCAGTGGCAGTGGTGGCGGTGCTGGGTTTGAAGGATTGAGAATAGTTAGCAAAGAGGGCCAGTTCTGGAACAGGCCGATACAACAATCCGACCCGTGGCGTCAGGGCATCATCCGTTTGCTGGGTCATCCCTCCTGGCGTAAAAGCGGTGGCCACATTGCTGGTTTTGCTACTGATGGTGTCGTAGCGAAAACCCGCCACCAGGATCAGGCTTTCCAGCAGATAAACCTGGTCCTGTAAGTAAAAGCCCAGGCGGTTCGCGGTCGTGAGCGTATTGCCAAACAGGACCAGGTCAGCCCGATTGGGTTTTGGAAATAAATCGTAATTGGGGTTAAAAATATCCAGAGGAGCCGGATTACCAAACAGGGTGAGAATGCTGGATTCACTCCAGTTCAGGTCAACGCCTGCGGTCAGGGTATGTCTGATGGAACCTGTAGAGAATTTACCGACCACACTGGTGAAGAAAGAGTAGGAACGGTCTTGACCATCTTGATCGGCAAAAAAGCGCAAGATGGTTGAGTTCTGGACGACTAAGGGGAGGGCGACCACACTGTAGTTATAGTCATAGCTGACATAGCGGAAACTATTCCGTAGTTTCCATTCCTCGTTGAAACGGTATTCGAGATTGTAGCCTGTACTCAAATAGTTGGTGGTGATGGAGTCATCCGGGTTATTGATGACAAATTCCCGTGAAACGGGTGCCACTCCGTTCCCGAATCGGGAAATGCCAAAATCAGCCGGACCCGTCTGGTTCAGGTATTCCAGGTTCAGGGATAAATCGGTACGATCGTCTACTTTCCATTGCAAGGCTGGGGCAATGGCGTATCGATTGGTGTCAGTGATAAAGTTACGGAAAGTGCGATCGGTCTGATAGAGTGCATTCAGGCGATATAACAGACGACCATCTGGGGTCAGGGGGCCAGTCAGATCAATTCGAGGCCGGATGAGCCTGCGACTGCCCACCTGAAGTTCAGCTTCGTATAAGGGCTGAGCCAGGGGCTTTTTAGAGGTCAGATTAATCACCCCACCCGGTTCAATTTCCCCATACAAAATGGAAGCAGGCCCTTTCAAGACTTCCACCCGATCGACATTCGCCAGTTCTGAAATCCCCTGAAAATTGCCATAAAGACGATACCCATCCCTGAGGGTGGGCACCGATCCAGCAAACTGGTTGCCAAAACCGCGAATACTGAAGGCAGCCTCCCGTCCACCGTTATTGCCTGCTGAAGAGATGCTACTGATGTTGGTCAGGGCATCTTCAAGGCGGATCACCTGCTGATCCTGCAGAACCTCCTTGGGAACAACCTGCACTGAAAAGGGCGTCTCCAGAACTGGGGTGTCGGTGCCCGTGCCCACGGAAGCGTTGGGGACGTTGTAGCCTGCAGGTCTGCTCCCGGTCACCACAATTTCCTGGTCAGTGCCCTCCTCTTCTGGATTCAGCACATAGGCAAAGCTGCCTGTTTTCAGGACCACTTCGGTCGTTGGGAGGATACCATTCCCCACCACTACCACCTGAATGGTCTCGATCGTCCTTTGCGTAATTTGCAGGGTGACAATATCGGTTGTCGGGTTTTCAGCCCGAAATTCCTGACCTCCCGGCAAGGTCAGAATCGCATTCGAAATATCGGCAATTAACTTGTTGCCCTCCGTGCGGAATTTCGTTGCATCAATTTGCAGAGGTTTGCCTTCAGCCGTCTCCAGGGTAATCTGCAAGCCTGCATCAGTACGATCGAGGCTCACCCGAGTAACTTTAACGGTGGCAGCTTCGATTTGGGCAATCCAATCCTTGACGGTAGTCGCTGGTTGCTGGCGCTGCTGCAGGGATATCGCACGATCGCGCAGGCGCACAATGGGTGGCTCAGGGGATGGGGTCTCACGCACTTGCCCACTCTCCTCCGCCTCAGACGGTAACACCCATCCCAAGGAACAAAGACCCGCCAGAATCAACCAAACCTGAGATCGCATGATCATCTCTGTAACCAATTAAGAATCTTTCTCAACAAATTACAAGGTAGGTAGGGGGAAAGAAAAGGAATTTTGTTCGCTGGCCGGAATCGTTTTGTTCGCTAGGCGGATTTTCTGCACTGGATCTGATAATCCTTGGGATTCATGCCAAATTTCTTCCGAAAGGCGATCGAGAAATAGCTCCGACTTTCAAACCCGATCGCAGTCGCGACTTCTGCCACCTTCAGCTCACCACTCGCAAGTAGCTGCCGTGCCTGTTCTAGGCGATAGTCATGTAAATAGCCAAACACAGTCGTGCCAAATACTTGTCGAAAACCACGCTTTAGGGCATTGTCATTTACCCCGACCAATCGGGCCAGTTCCATCAGGGAGGGAGGATGGTTGATCCGTTGTATTAAAATCTTTCGGGCTGCATGAATGCGATCGACCTCATCAAAGGGTAACGGCAGGGATGACAGACCCGATTTCTCCTGCTCCGTCATCAGCGCCAACAGTTCCAGAATTTTACTTTCCAGATACATCCGTTTGGTCAGTCCTTGGTAAGGGCAACCCAGTAATTGCCGTAAGGCAAGCTGCATCTCTGGTGTCACGACACCGTACCGATAAAAATATGACTCCTCTAAACTCCGGAACAGGTGGGCCAGATCCGGTGGTACCTCCCCCCCTGTCATGACCATCGACTCATAGATACAGGGTGCGACGTGGATCTCCACTCGGAGGATTTGCTGGGTTGCAGACTCTTCGTACAACCCTCCTGATGCTAACCCTGTGCCACAGAACCAGTTCATTCCTGACCTGACAGCTTCTATTCCCCGATAGCGGTTGCATCCCTGCAACAAAAACCCCATCTGGATCGGATGGTGATGTTCTGGGATCTGGCGGGTCAGATCCTGATGCAATCGATAATCCTCGATCGTCATATCAAACCCAGCCTGCCATTCAATTTTTCGATAAAAGCCGCGCCCCAACTCAGGCGGAATCCTAAATAGCCTGTCCAGAGGATCTGCAGGATCGATCAGTTGTGGGGCTGGATTTGTTTTCTGCCATAGGGCATCACAGGCTGATTCAGAAATCGTCAGCGGGGGCATAAGATCTGCAAAGTTAAAGCACTTATTGAAAGTATTTCTTAATTGATACCATGCTTTTACTGGCATTTGAACAGTTTGAGCCAGCCTATAAGTTCAGCCTATAATTTTGGACAGCGATGGCATTCCAGTCAGAACGATCCCTATGCTCCTCAACCAGATGCAGCCTTGTTTATTGGCGCATCATCAGGGGGGCCGGTTCGGTTAAGTAACGATGATTACATTGAGGGGGCACCGGAACTTCTGGCAGAAATTGCAGCGAGCAGTGCTGCGATTGACCTGGGGGACAAGAAGCGGGCCTATCGTCGCAATGGCGTCCAGGAATACCTGGTCTGGAGGGTCTACGATCGCCAGATTGACTGGTTCAGGCTACAGGATGGGGATTATGTATCGCTGCCTGTTGATGAACAGGGGATTATGCGAAGTCAAGTCTTTCCAGGATTGTGGCTGGCAGTGAGTGCCATGCTGTCAGGAGAGATGCAGGCAGTGCTGGCCGCTTTAAATCTGGGCCTGAGTTCTACTGAGTACCTTGTATTCAAGCAGAGGTTAGCAATACCGCAGTCATAGTTTGGGGCGTTGCCTTTGAGCATCTAGCGCGATCGGGGTTGTGCCTCAACCGCTTTGTAGTCTGGCATCAGCGCTTCAGCCGCTCGCAGTTGCCCTATGGTGAAACCACCTACCCCAATCAGCACGATGAAAATTGCCGCAATGACATAGAGTAGGGCAATGCCACTGCCACCGCCAACCCCCACCACAGGACTGAGCAGGCGGAAAACCCATGTACCTGATTGCATTGCAGGGGTGAAAATTCGATCGGCTAACAGGCCAGCGGCCAGACTGGCCAGGGATTCAATCACCAGACCAATCAAATAATCAGCCGCCAGAACTCGCCCTTGCAGGTCAGGCGCGATTTTGGCATACCAGATGGCCATGTAGGAACTAAAAATCAGGGGATTGTGTAGGGATACCCCAAACCGGGCGATCGCCCAGATTGCTGGGAATTGTCCAATCCCCAATAAGAGGTGACTGAACCCGGTGCCGATGAATCCCAGTAACAGGCCAAAGACCCGTCGCCGAAATCCGCTCCACAGGCTCAATCCGATCGCCCCAATCACCCCCCCGATCCCTGATGCTGCCACCACCATGCCTAGAATCTGACCATTTCCCCCTGTTCGCGCCAGAATAAGTGGCTGATACAAGGTTTCACCGATATTGTTGACGAAGGAAAAAGCAGATAGGGCGAATACCATGGCCAGCAAACTGGGGTGGGAAGCAATATAGCGAAATCCGAACGTGACATTCTGCCAAAGTTGTTGATCGGGTTTGGCAGACCCAGTTTCCTCTCCAGAGTCTTGCGACTGGGTTTTAGGGATGGACAATGCCAGCAGGGTCAGAATTGCAATTAAAAAGGTGGCCAGATCAATTAGCGTGATTCCCAACAGCCCAAAGTGGGGATATAGGATTCCAGCCAGAGCAGGAGCCAGAATTCCTGCTCCATAGTGGAGCATTGCACCCATGCTGATGGCGCGCGTGTGGTGTTGTTTGGGGACAATGGCTGGAATAATGACGGAATAGGTGAGGGATTGGATGTTTCCAAAACAGCCAATGATGGCAGCGATCAGGTAAATGTGCCAGATCTGGAGGATGTGAGCAGCCGCCAGAAGTCCGACAGAAAGAGTACAGCAAGCCGCACCACTGTCACTCAGAAGCAACAGCCGTTTGCGAGAAACCCGATCCACCAGCAGCCCAGAAAAGAGGGCGATCGCAATCTGGGGAAGTTGATAGAAGAAGAGAATCAGGGCGATCGCGGTTGCAGATTGGGTCTGTTGCCAGACCCACAGAGTCAGGGCAAAGTAGGTCATGCTACTCCCTACTGCAGAGGCCATTTGCCCCAACCAGAGAATGATAAAAGTTCCCATGGGAGATCAAGCAACCCGATCGCAACGACTGACTCGATACTGTTTCACCGCGATCGGGTCCTCTCCAGAATTCCAGACCGTTTCCACGGTACCGCAGGCTTCAACCCGGGCTTCATAGGCCCCAGTGACCGTACCATCAGGGGCAGCGAACTCCAATCGAAGCTCTGCCCAATCAGCATTCTCGGCTTCGTTATCTGGATCTTGGGCCAGGACTTGGCCAGATTTGGCGTAATTCAGCCATGGCCAACCTTCCTGCATCCAGATTTCACGCTCGACCATTTGCTCAAACCGGGTCAACCCAACCCAACCACGATAAAATTGCCGCAGCCCAGTTACGTCTTGATCGCGGTGTACCAGCACATCGAGGATTTCAGGTTCCAGATGGCCCCAGACGTGACCTGTAGGCAGATCCATCAGGGTTGGGGCAAATTGATGTCCACCGAAGTGGGAACAGCGCCAGACTCGTAGACGATCGGAGGCATACTGTTTACGGAGTCGCTCGTAAATCGGAGATCCAAACCGGGCGCAGGCAATGTCCACATTGCCATGGGTGCAAACCATGATATCGCGCAGGGGAGACCAGGGTTGTCGATCGGCCGCAAAGGCAGGCAGATGATCAGGGTTTTGCACCAGTCCAAAAGCCAGTTCTGCAAGTTGATGTTCCGAGACTAAGAATTCCTGGCGGTTAAACTCAGCAAAGGGTTGGCTGGGGCGCTGGTAACACATCACCCGATGCCGATTGGGGACTGAATAGGCCCGATCGGGTGCGATCGCCATGATCGCCACAGGAAGCTGTTGATCATGGATTTCGTGGAATAAATCGTGAATTTGCTTCAACACCGGATTCGCCAACAGACGTTCTTCAGTCCAGGGCTGAGAAATTTCCATGACCAGGAGGGTATCAAAGGGGTTGGCTGTTCCAATGGGATCCTCCCCATTGGCCCTGGAAACGACGGAGCAGTATCTGCAGTCGGCGATGTCATCTGGAGTAGTTATTTCGATGGAGGTCATGGGAATTAAATGAACTCAGGTGTTGATTTACTGTGAAGTCAGAAGTTGCTGTTTAAGTCTGTCGAGATAGAGATCAGTGCCAATGGGACCCGGTAACCCCAGACAAAGATAGGCCGGAATGAAATAGACTCGTCCAGCTTGACTGGCGTTCAGGGCCTGGGTAATCCCATTCCTGGCCCAGGCTTGCTTGAGAGGGTTCAGTTGATAGCTTTCAAAGCTATCTGTGTTTTGGAACTCCTTCAGATCGCTGAAATTATGACCCAACAAAACGATCAGGTCAGCATGATCAAGTTGAGGCAATGCTTCCAGAGAAATGGGCACAGGAACTGGCTGCTTAGGTCTGCGGAACCCAGCAGGGGCAATGAGCTGAAATCCTAAATCTTCCAGTAAGGTACTACAAAGACCATGGGAACTGTAGCCTAAATAAATCTCACGTAGTTGGGGGGAACTCAGTAAGAGCAGTTTGGGATATTTAGCCACAATGGGGGCAAATGCGTTGCGAGCCGTTGCAATTTTTTGCCTGGTTTCCAGCAGCAGTTGCTGAGCTTGTTCACTGCGATTGACAGCTTTAGCGATCGTCCTGAGATTGACATCTGGCTCGTCATACTTGAGCAACAGGGTGGGTGCAATTTTGGACAGGGTTTCATAATGAGCCAGATTGTTCGTTGCGGTGCCCAAAATTAAATCGGGTTTGACTTTGAGAATAGCCTCGATCGAAGGGTTATAAGCAATGCCCATGTTCACCAGAGGCTGGGAAATCTGATCCCCCAGATAGGGGATCTGCTGACTCGGGTCATTGTAGTCTCCTCGGTGGAATCCGATATGGTCAGCAAACCCCACGGGTTGAACCTTCAGGGCCAGCAATGTCTCCAACAGGTAAGGTCCGAGGATGGCGATCCGCTGTGGCTGGCCGCAGATCCTGGTCTTACCCATGACATGGGGAATAGTGCGACAGTCCGTGGGTTCTGATGATGAAATTGGGAGGGGACTATCCCGCCCTCGATCGACCTGGGCCTGACAGGAGACGATCGCCATGACCATCAGTAGCCCGAATACCAGAAATCGCAGTAGTCTGGCCAATCCCGCTCGCCTGATCATCGATCAAAACTCCACAGCCAAGGTACCAATCACATTGAAGGGGGCTCCTGGGGCATTGCCAAAGTTGCGACCATTAAAGCTGCTACTGGTGTAGTTCACATCAAACAGATTGTTAATATTCAACCCCAAACGCCAGCGATCGCGCTTATAGAATAGGGCCAGGTTTGTCAGCAAATAGTCACCCAATTCAAAAGAATTGGCTAGATCCCCAAAGCGGCTCCCCACATAATTGATGCCAAACCCGAAACCTAACCCCTGCAGTTCGCCCTGTTGAATTTCGTAGGTTGTCCAGAGGCCAGCACTATGGAAGGGCGCATTAAACAACCGATTCCCTACTGGAATATTGTTGTCTCGCGTGACTCTGGCATCCGTGTAGGCGTAACTGGCAATGATATTCCAACCGGGCAAAATCTCTCCAGCAACATCCAGCTCAACTCCCTGGCTCAGTTGCTCCCCGGTGGTGACAGAGAAGAATGGGTTGGTGGGGTCGGGGGTTGCCACATTTTGTTTAGCGATATCGAAATAGGCCAGGGTGAGAAACATTTTGCCATTCAAAAGTTCCGTTTTGGCACCAATTTCAAATCCCCTGGATTTTTCTGCTTCTAAAGGACTGCCAGCGGCAGTTCGGCCAAAATTGGGTTTGAAGGATTGCGCATAGTTAGTATAGAGGGACACTGTCTCTACAGGCTTATAAATCAAGCCAATCCGAGGACTCCAGACCTGATCGGATCGGTTCGTCTGATTGGGGTCATAATCTGGTGCGATCCGGAAATTGATGCTGTCATAACGCAAACTCCCTACCAGAATGAAGCTATCACTGAAGGCAACCTGATCCTGGAGGAACACCCCAATGCGATCGTACTCGGTATCAAAGGGAGCAAAAGGCTGGACAGCACTTAAGTCTGGTCGAGGAACTGTGCCATAGACCGGGTTAAAGATGTTCAAGATGAGCGGGGTAGTAAAGTCAACTCGGGTGAATTGTTCATCAAACCGATTGAAGTTCAAGTCAATTCCCGCCAGCAGAGTATGGCGAATCGAACCCGTCTCAAATTTGCCCACCACATTTGTTTGGATGGAGTAGTCATCAGAACGATATTCCCGGTCTGCGAAAAACAGAGTGACATCCCCTGTGGCCTGGTCTACAAAGAAGGGGAGGGCAGGAAATACGTTGTAGTTCTGGGTGACATAACGCAAGCCATGGTTCAAAGTCCAGTTACTGTTGATTTTATGCTTCAGGTCATAGCCCAAAGTGAGAGCACGGTTGTTTAAGAAATCCCCCCGATCCCCAATCACCCGGTTGCGGGGCACATTGGCCACCCGGTTGCCAAGGGCAGGTAGACCCAGATCGAAAGGATTTTTTTCATCGGTATACTCCAGCACGAGGGAGAGATTAGTCTGCTCACTAATATCCCAACTCAAAACAGGTGCAATAAAAAAGCGTTCCGTATTGACGGTGAAGTCTCGGAATCCAGTCTCACGCTGGTAGGCGAGATTCAAACGATAACGCAGCCCACGATCGTCCGTTAAAGGGCCAGAGATGTCGATACTAGGGCGAATTAGCCCAAAACTACCTGCCTGGAATTCAAGTTTGTAGAAGGGGTCTGCCAGGGGGCGCTTGGTCACCAAGTTGATAATACCGCCCGGATCATTTTGCCCATAAAGAACAGAAGAGGGACCCTTCAGGACTTCAATCCGTTCAATGTTGGCAGTTTCCTGAGTACCTAGATTATCAGTCACTCGGAACCCGTCCCGCAAAATAGCCCCAGCCGTAAAATTATCAGCAGTAAAGCCCCGAATAGTCAGACTGGTACTGGCTCCAAAGGGATTCAGTCGGCCTACAACATTACTGACATTCCGCAGGGCATCATCCACTCGAATAATCTGCTGGTCTCTAAAAATCTGTTGAGGTATGACCTGAATCGACTGGGGTGTATCGAGAATAGATGTATCAGTGCGGGTGGCTGTGGTGGCGTTGGGGACAACATAGCCTCGTTGTCTTTCCCCCGTCACCACAATTTCCTCATCCGGTTCGCCCGCTTCCGGGTTGAGACTATAGGCAAAGGAGCCGGTTTTCAGCACGACTTCCTGGGTGGGTAATGCCGTTTTGCCAGTGACCGTAATGCGAATGGTAGCAGCATCCAATTGCACCACACGGACAATAGCAACCTCATCAGTAGGATTATCGGCATTGAACGCCTGTCCATTGGGGAGGGCCAGGACCGTGCTAGAAATCTCCGCAATCAGGGTACTGCCCTCTGCCCGGAACTTTGTGGCATCGACAAGCAACACTTTATTGTCCTGGGTTTCCAGGATAATTTCCAGGCCACCCGTTTCAGTCGGGTTAAGGCGAATTTGAGTGATGGCTACCGTTACGGCATCAATTTGCGATCGCCATTCTTGGAGTGTCTTGGCAGGACGATTCCCATCTCGCCCATAGGAGATCGCATTTGATGGCTGAAGAGCCTGGGCCTGCACAGGCTGCGCCATCAGCATCAGGATGCTTGCTGGGGTCAACCAGAATAGAGGAATTGAATTGGGTTTCACAATGATGTTTTGAATCTTGAGCTAAGGTTGGTTCACAGGTGCCTAAGGCTATTGAAAAACTTTCTCGACTGTCTGGATCAAATCCTAGAGCGATCGCCAAGTTTTGTCTTATCCCAGCCGGACTTTCTGTTATCCCAGCCGGACTTTTTGGGTGGATCGTCCAGTCAGATAGGCGATCGGACTTTCCCCATACTTTTTCCGAAAAGCTTTGCTAAAGGAAGGCAGGCTACTATAGCCCACCCGGTGAGCTATCTCCGTTACACTCATGTCACCAGATTCCAACAATTGGCGGGATTGTTCCATCCGACAGTCATGTAAATACCCAAATACAGTTTTGCCAAAGAGTTGCAAGAAGCCTTGTTTGAGTTTGCGATCATTTAGCCCCACCTGTCGCGCCAGTTCCAAGAGAGAAGGGGGGTGGCTGATCTGTTGGATTAGAATAGCTTGTGCCTGGTGTAGACGATCAATATCATTCGATCGTAAGCGGATTGGGCAATCGGGTTTTGGAGAGAATTCTGTCCATTGAGCAAACTGCAAGGCCAATAACTCCAAGGCTTTTCCTTCCAAATACAGCTGTTGGATTAATCCCTGATAAGGGCAGGCCAAAATCTGTTGGAGAACCTGCACCATTGCAGGAGTCGTTTTGCCCAGTAATTGGTGAAAGGGCTGGATAGAATCTCTTTCAATCCATTGGTACAGCAGTTCGGGAAATAATCGATGATCCGAATGATCCGGTTTAAATTGCCTGAAGTAGTTGAGATCGGCATAGATCATAACGACTCGAATGGGTACCTGTGCTGGCCATTCCTCAACTTCGACTAGGTCAGGCAGATAGTAGAGATAGTTGTAGCCTGCCTTCTCCTGGTAATCGCTCTTGACCGTGGGAATATTCGCCGTACAAACCCTGGAGCAGCTGGAGAGAAAGAATTTTGAGGTTAAGGGGAAGGAACTTCCATGCTGTCGGATTAGGCGCAAATCCTCTCTCAATAAACAGTCCCGGATATCCAGAATGAGACCATTCCGCAGCAAGATGGTCTGCTCCCCTCCTACACCTAACTGTTGAGGAAGATTAAGCCAACTCCCGGTAGATGTTGCATGATAAATCGCCTCCCCTTGCAATTGGGCAATTTCGTAGAGTTCATACCAATCCATCTCACTCAGTACAATCGTCATTCCAGCTCAGGAGGCTCTTTTACCGCAGTTTCCAAATGCATAGACCCTGGAGACAGATCCCCAGCAAGGGAGAATGGAAGCCCTATCCCCTTCTTGATGCCCATGAAATTGACTGTCAATGCCACACACCCATGCGGTGCATGACCTAACACAACAATAGTTCAAACTATAAATCCAAATGAGATTAATTATCAAATAATTTGTCATAAATCAACTGTAAATGCTGAGAAATAGCGCTTTTACTAGATTCCAGGCGGGTCTATCTGCTCAATCCCTGTCATCAATCTCGATAATTACTTGCAAAGTATTCTCATTAGGCTCTATAGTTTCTCCAACATGATTAGAACGTGTTGCGGCGTTGCTGATTTTGGACAGGAAGCGGCTCAATTCACCCTCACCCTAGCCCTAGCCCCAGGAGAGAGGGAACAAGAACTCTAGCTTCCTTCTTCCTGAGGGAGAAGAGTTGGGGATGAGGGCAATTCATTGCTTCATTCAGCAACGTCCGTGGTGCTTGAGAGAAACCTCTCCTGTCGTCGGTGTTCTCTCTAATTCGTACAGACATGTGCGGATATGTGGATATATGGTTAGTAAACGCTTTGAACTTAAGTTGGGATGCTCTCCAAGCGATCGGATTCTGCCCACCCTCGTCCTCCTCAGTGGTGGCCTGGTGGTCACGATCGCCCTATCCCTTTGCCAGGGAACAATTCCACTGAGTCTGGCAGATTTGGGACAGGCCCTGGGGCACCGAGGCGAGCCCTTGTACCAGACCATCGTGTGGGACCTGAGACTTCCCAGGGTGATCGCAGCGTTGCTGGTAGGAGCTGCCCTGGGAATGTCTGGAGCCATGTTGCAGGGCATGCTGCGGAATGGACTGGCCGATCCTTTTGTGTTGGGGATCTCTGCCGGATCTGGCCTGGTGGCGATCGCCCTGATCAGCCTGAATGTGCTGCAAACTTGGGTGCCTCTGGGTGCCTGGATTGGCGCTCTCCTGACCGCTATACCCGTCTATGCCCTGGGCTCTATCGGGGGGGAATTGTCGATCGAACGGTTAATTCTGGCAGGGGTTGCCCTCAATGCCATGCTGAGTGCAATTCAGACCCTGTTTTTACTGTTGGCTGATGATGGACGGCTACAAGTCGCTCTGAACTGGCTGATCGGCAGTTTAAACGGACGGGGCTGGTCAGAGGTCATGATGGCGGGTCCCTACGTGGGCATGGCCCTGGTGGCCGGGTGTCTGCTGGCCCGCCCTCTGAATTTACTGGCCCTGGGGGATGATCTGGCGGTGGGTTTAGGAGCCTCTCTGGTGAGATCGCGGCTGTTGATGGGGGCAGTGGCCAGTTTACTGGCCGCCAGCGCTGTCAGTATTGCCGGATTAATTGGCTTTGTCGGACTGGTCATTCCCCATGGGGTTCGGTTACTGGTGGGGTCCGATTACCGCTGGATCTTACCCTGCTCTGCCCTGGGAGGAGCCTGGGTGTTAATCCTGGCCGATCTCCTCTCCCGCATGGGGGCGATCGAGCTGCCCGTGGGAGCTGTTACCGCATTACTGGGTTCCCCCTGCTTTATCTGGCTTCTGTATCAGCGTCGTAGGGAGGTGGGTCGATGATCCTGGAGGCTCGAAACCTGACGGGAGGATATGCAGATTGCCCGATCGTGCGGGATATTAATCTGTCCCTGGAACCGGGAGAATGGCTCAGTCTGGTAGGGGCGAACGGATCTGGAAAGTCTACCTTGCTACGCCTGTGCAGCCGGATTCTCCTGCCCCAGGGAGGCACTGTCCTGTTGGATGGAAAGGCCATTCATACCCAGTCCGCCCGATCGGTGGCGCGGCAACTGGCGATTTTACCCCAGCAGCAACCAATTCCAGCAGGGTTGACGGTGCGGCAACTGGTGAGTCTGGGGCGGACTCCCCACCAACATCGGTGGCAGTGGGAGCTGGATCAGGCGGATCGACAACAGATTGAACGGGCGATCGCCCAAACCGATCTGGAAGCCCTAGCCAATCGCCCGGTGGAGCAACTTTCGGGGGGAGAACGGCAGCGAGTGTTTCTGGCCCTAACCCTGGCCCAGGATCCACAGATTTTACTGCTGGATGAACCGACCACCTTTCTGGATCTGCATCACCAGTTGGAACTGCTGGAATTGCTCAAACACCTGAATCAGCAGCGGCAACTGACCCTGATCACGGTGCTCCATGATGTTAATCTGGCAGCCCGGTACAGCGATCGGATGGCCATGCTCACCCAGGGACATATCACCGCTATCGGGACTCCCAGAGAAGTGATGACGCCTGATCATTTACGCCAGGTGTTTGGAGTTGAAGCAATCCTGCTGAATACACCCGTGGGATTACAGGTTTGTTTGCTGTCTCCAACGCCAACCTGGCCCCGGAGTCGGGATGGCCCTGGTGTTCTCACCCTGCATGCATGAACAGAACCGGAGCGATCGAGGGGGAATAAAAAACAGGGCAAGCACCAACTTGCCCTGGATCAATCGACATTGAATCGACTTCTCTATCATAGAAAATTCGATCCCGTTCAGTCCGATCGATTCCTGCTGGTCTGTAATGATTGACGATCGGTTCACTGTGTTGATCCAGTGCACCTGATGACGCAAACAAGATCAACAGCAAGCACCAACTTGCTGCCCGCGTAAAAAGACATTGAAATCGATACGGCCATGAAATATTTCCTCCTATTGAACAGTGTGTTCCTGATCCTGTTATCTATGCCTGTGGCAAGTGGGGACGCAAAAACGATCGGGCCTCATGAGATCACAGCCTCTGAAACAGATCAATCGCTTGCTTTCAATCCACCGGTGACAGCCCTCCAGGAAGGGGTAGATCCCAGGCCAATGGCAGAGAGGCAAGGGGTGGTCCAGGTAACCCAGGTGCAGTTAGATAGCACGGAGACGGGACTGAACATCACTCTGGCAACCGCAGATGGAACGCCACTGCAGATTGAGATTGCCCGATTTAGCAAAGATGGTAATGCACTGGTGGCTGAGATTCCCAATGCAGTCCTGGCTTTACCAGAAGGTAATACCTTTCAGCGCACTGACCCCATCCCAGGAATTGCCCTTGTCAAGCTGTTGTCCCTGAATGCGACAACGATTCAAATCAGAGTTGTCCGATCTGAAACGGCTCCAGTCCCAACAGTGACCCTGAGCAACAGCGGAATCCTCTACAGTCTCGATCCAGAAACCGACGATCAAACTGCTGAGGGGGAAGAGGAGGAAATCACGGTCACGGGAACGCGAACCCCCCGACCCACACGCCTCACGCCTGCTTCGATCTCCGTGATTGATGAGCGAGAAATTGATGAATTTCTGGTCCGGGATCTGCGGGATGTGTTTCGCTACGAACCCAACATCTCCGTCGGCAACGATCGGCGCTATGGGTTGCAGGACATCAATATCCGGGGTTTGGGTGGGAATCGAGTCCTGATTCTGAATGACGGGATTCGTGTTCCCAACCAGTTTCAATTTGGAACTCCCTCCCTGGGGCGAGATTATGTCGATCTTGAAACCTTGCAACGGATCGAGGTGGTTCGTGGTCCTGCTTCCGCTCTTTACGGCAGTGATGCACTCGGTGGTGTGGTCAGTTTCAGGACGATCGACCCTGGGGATTTGCTCAATCGGATTCCAGGACAATCCGTTGTCACCAGCTTGTCAGCAAACGTGGAGACGGTTGATCGCAGCTCCGTCTTCACCGGGATTGTGGCCTTTCGGGAGGGAGATCTGGAGGGGCTACTCGGCTACACCCGCCGAGATGGATCTGAAGCGCGTGTCCCCACGGGGAATGAGTTTGTGGATGCCCGCTCCAATGCCCGGAATAATGGGTTGGGCAAGCTGATTTACCGGTTGAATGACACCAGTAAAATTGGGTTTACTGCTGAGTTTTTCAGAAACGAAGATGACTTTACCGTTGCACCCATCACGGCAGCCAGTCTGATCGGACCCACTGGCTTCCGGGGGCAGAATGAAACGCTGGAAAACAATACTTCCCGCGATCGTTTCAGTCTCTTCTATCTCTTTGACGATCCCAACGGTAGCAGTTTTCTGAATGCCGCCCGGATCCAGGTGTACTATCAGAACGCTGAAGTGAATGAGGTCCGGACTCAGGACTTTGTGCGCACAGGCGCTGGGGTAGACCGTCGGCGTCTCAGGAACTTGCAGAATACGTTTCTCGATCGCACCGTCGGTGCTGAAGTTCAGCTCCAAAGTCGCTTCAATCTTGATACCGTCGTCAATCAATTAACCTATGGGGTGGATATTTCCAGCACCCGGAATGAGCGGGTTCGCAACGGTTTGGAAAGCCGGTTTAATGCAGCCGGTCTCCCCATTTTGACGACAAACGTGATCGGGGCCGACAACTTCCCGGTCAAGGATTTTCCCGACTCAGACACCTTTCGTCTCGGTCTTTATATCCAGGATGAGATTGCCCTGGACAATACGCTGACCCTAATTCCTGGGGTCCGCTTTGATGTCTATCAGTTGAGTACCCAAATTGATGCCCTCTATCTGCGCAATCCTGGGGCAACTGCCGCCAACTTTAGCGACTCCGCCCTCTCTCCCAACCTGGGCGTTGTCTGGCGAGCGACGCCAGAACTGGCGATCGTGGGGCGTTATGCCCGTGGTTTCCGAGCCCCCCTGTATAACGAAATCAACTCTGGGTTTACGAACCTAACCAGTCCAACCTTTCGATACAAGACCCTCTCCAATCCTAATCTGCGACCGGAAACCAGCGATACCTTCGAAGTGGGAGTGCGGGGAGCCTATCCTCAGTTCAACTTCAGCCTGACTGGGTTTTACAACAGCTATGACAACTTCATTGAGGCTTTTGCCCCAGCGGGGATTGATCTCACCCTCGTACCAGGGTTTCCAGTCAATCTGTTTCAGACCCAAAACGTTGCTCGTGCCCGCACCTATGGCTTTGAGTTGAGCGGAGAATACCGCTTCAGTCCGCAGGCAGATGGGTTCAGCCTAATTGCTGGGTTGGGATTAACCGTGGGAGACAACTTAACCACCAATCAACCCCTGGAAAGTGTGGACCCGTTTAAGGCCGTGGTCGGTTTCCGTTATCGTGCGCCAGAAAACCTCTGGGGAGCTGATCTGATAGCAACCTTTGCCGCCCAACCTCGCCTCAGGGATAACCGTCCCCTCGGTTCCTATACCCCCCAGGGATATACCGTCGTTGATCTGATCGGGTACTACAACATCACCCCATTGATCACCCTCAATTTGGGGGTATTCAATTTGCTCAATGATCAATATTTCCTCTACTCCGATGTTCGTCCCCTGATTAATTCCCCCACCCCTGCGGACATCGCTCGCTTTGCTCAGCCAGGAATCAGCCTGAGGGCCGGGATAACCTGGCGATTCTAGACCCCATGATCAATCACTCAATTTTAAGGAGACCTCAATGACTGCTCAATTCAGACACATCATGCTGATGGTAAAAGATGTTTCTGCCACCGTTCAGTTTTATCACCAGGGACTGGGCCTGCCAGTGATTAAAGAGAGTCCAACCTGGGCAGAACTGGATGCCAATGGAACGACGATCGCCCTGCATGGGGTTGAAGAAGACCCGGACACTGGTAGTTCCCCCATCCTCAGTTTTGTTGTAGAGGATGTGCATGGGGCGATCGCGGCCCTGGAAGCTCTGGGAGGTCAGCTAGAAGGCCGGGTACGTGAACCTTTCTTCGGTAAAGTTGCCGCAGTTCGCACCCCAGAAGGGCATCTGGTCAGCCTGTTGCAACCAGCGACAACACTGCCCATTCCTCAAGCATCTTAGGCCAAATTCCTGAACACAATGCCGAGAAAAGTCATCCTATTCATCAACTGCCCATGCTTTCCATTAAACTTAAATCATTGCTGCAAATCAGTCTGCCATTATTGGGCTTGATCGTGATGGGATGCTCCCCAACATCCCCGATCACTGCGCCATCGCAAAGTACCCCCATTTCCTCCACTCCAGCACCATCTGTCCGACCTGCGAAAGCACCTGAGGTGCAACGGATTGTCACACTCACATCCCTTTCGACAGACGTTATTCACAGGCTGGATAAAACAAAACTGGTCGGCATTCCTGGCAGCAGATTACTCCGAAAAAATCCTGACCTGGCAGGAATCCCCCAGGTTAGTGAAGGCCAAACTCCCCCCAATCTGGAAAAAATTGTGGCGCTGAAGCCTGATCTGGTCATTGGGGCTGCGGGCTTTCATGAGCAGGTACTGGAGAAACTGCAAGCATTGGGGATTCGCACCCTGCTGACCCAGGTCGAGAACTGGCGATCGCTGCAGGACCTCACCCGCACCTTAGCGGGGGAGATCCAGGCCGATCCAGAGCCCCTGTTACAGTCCTACCAATCCTGCTTTGCCACCACAGCCAGAAACAAACCCTCGACCCTGATCCTGGTCAGCTATCAGCCGATTCTGGCTCCCAACAAAACGAGCTGGGCTGGAGACTTGCTGGCCCAATTTCAGGCCAACAATCTGGTTGCCGATCTCCAAGGAAACAGTCCTCAGCGCGGATATGTTACCCTTTCCCCTGAAAAAATCCTGGAGGCTAATCCGGAAGTTCTGATGCTTGTGGATGTGGGAGATGGCGCTGTCGCCAAGCTCAAAGCAGCTCCTTTCTGGCGTCAGTTGAAGGCTGTGAGCAACGATCGGGTGTATGTCTTTGACTACTATGGCCTGGTGAATCCGGGTAGTATTGGCGCGATTCAAACAGCCTGTCAACAATTACAGCAGGTATTTGTCAGTAGATCTTAGAAAATATCAGCTCTTCACCCCAGAATAAAATTGAGATATATTTTCATTAGCTTGCTAATTCTTGTTCCTGGAAAGGGCCATGAGAGCCTTTCCAGGTAAAGGGAAGACTCCGATCAGGATTAATAGCTGCTTTGTTGGGCTGGTGGAGTTTCTCTTAAATCTCTTGCCCAAGAAAGCTTACAGCCCATTTAAGCTTTACCTAGCAACTGCAACTTTATAGTAAGCTAATTGAGAATTAGTCTTGATAATTCCTTGTCCTCAAAGGAGCGTGATCAATGAGCATTGCTCAAATATTTGTAGCGGGTGGTGTGGTCATGTGGCCCCTACTTGCATTCTCGATCGTGGCTCTGGCATTGATTGCAGAGCGATGTGTTTTCTGGTTTCGGGTCCAGCGACGACAACGTCGGGTCGTGCGAGAGGTATTGGCACTCTACCCCCAGGACTCTAGTGCAGCCCTGTTCCAACTCCGGAAGCATGCTGGCTTGCCAATCGCCCGGATTTTTCTGGCTGCCCTGGAACTGGAGCAGGCCGGTCAGGAGGAATTTCGTCTGGCCCTGGAAAGTGAAGCGCAGGCAGAACTTCCGACTCTACGGCGGTTCAATACCGTCTTCGAGACGATCGTCACTGTGGCTCCCCTGCTGGGCCTGCTGGGGACAGTGCTAGGGCTGATCAATTCCTTTGCCTCTCTCCGACTGGGGGATCTGGCCGGGAGCAATACCGCCAATGTGACCGCTGGAATTAGCGAGGCCTTGATTTCAACTGCCACTGGCCTGGTTGTGGCGATCGTCACCCTCCTATTCTCCAATCTGTTCAAGGGCTTCTACCTGAGACAGAAAGCCCAGATCCAGGAATACGGCGGTCATCTGGAATTGCTCCATCGTCGTCACTATGCCCAGGGAGTCCTGTCCTATGCAACTACCCGATGAGCCGGAAACCTCCGGGCAGATCAACATCGTGCCCATGATCGATGTCATTTTCGCCATTCTGACCTTTTTCATCATGTCCACCCTGTTCCTGAATCGAACTGAGGGGTTGCCCGTTAACCTGCCCAAAGCAACCACAGCAAAACTGCAGAACCAGAGCAAGATCGTGATCACGATCGACGCCCAAGGAAAAATTGCTTTGAATCGTCAGACCACAGAGGCAGATCAGATTAAAGCTCAGTTGCAGCGTCTGGTGGACGCCCAGAAAGGGGCAATCGTGATCATTAATGCGGATCAGCAGGTCCCCCACGGTCGGGTGATTACCGTGATGGATCAGGTCCGCCAGGTGCCGGGGGCCAGATTGGCCGTAGCGACCCAACAGCCATAGGGGGAGGAGATTACAATGGGTCTTTCCAGTTTTGCAGATTCACGACGGGAGCAGGAGGAGAAGGTGCTCCTGGTGGCACTAGCCTGTAGCCTCCTGGGTTCTGTCGCCCTCCATAGTACCCTGGGGTTTCTCAGGGTCGATCGGTTCTCCCCGGTACAGACGGCTGACGAGGAAAGCTGGACGGAGGTTGTGGTGACGGAAGACCCAGCCCCGCCACCGGAGGCACCGGAGGCACCCAGGGTAGAGCCAGCTCCAGATGTAGCTGTCTTGCCCCCAGCGACAATTCCTATCGATAGGACTGAACTGCCCCCTGAAGCAGATCCCGCTCCTGGCAGGTTGGAACCCACTGCCAGACCGGTAGCAGCACTCCAGGACTTCCAACCTGGGCTTGCGGTGCGGCAAGCAATACCAGGACGTAAAACTGTGGTGCCCTCCTTCGGCGATCGTCTGCGGGACTTCAGAAGCCTGTTTGGTGGAGCCAGCCCCTCTCGCACTGGCGGTTCAGCCCTTAGCCTACCCACAGGAAAAGGGCCAACCGGCTCTGGAATGACCCCCAATCTACCGGCAACCCCAACCGCAACAGGGACGACTACCCCCACTCCAGCTCAGAATTCGAGTCGAACCGTTTGTGTGAGTTGCCCCAAACCCCAATATCAGGGCACCCAGGGAAGTGCTCGGGTTGTCTTTGACATTGACCCCAATGGGAATGTGGTCAATGTGCGCTTAAGGCAGTCCAGCGGCGATGCCAGGACAGATCAGGCCACGCTGGAAGCTGTCAGAAAGTGGAAGTTTTCCCCCTCGGACGGAGGACAGCGAGGTGTGCGGAAGAAGGTCACCTTTGAGGAGGAAGGCTCCAGCTACCAACAGCAGAATCAGCAACGCCGATCCGAAGCCCAGAAACGGCGTGAAGCCCAGCAGAGTCAGCCCAATCCAGCCCCAGCGGTTAGTAATTCCCCATCGGTGTCTCCTCCGGCCAGTCCGAATCCTGCTGCACCTGCAGCCCCAGCCACACCAGTTCCTGCCCCGGCTGCCCCAGCGGCTGAGAATACCCCTGCTCCAGTTCCAGCAGAACCTGCACCACCGCCCCCTGCCCCCGCGCCAGCAGAACCTGCACCACCRCCCCCTGCCCCCGCGCCAGCAGAACCTGCACCACCGCCCCCTGCCCCCGCGCCCAGTTCTCCCTAACCCAGACGATCGACCCCCTTATTCCGGCTCACCAATCAGGACAAACGCAGCCCAGGACTTGGGATTAGGATATTCTTTCAATGTGGCCAGCATCGCCTGACGCAATGCCCTGGCCTTATCCGGTTGGCGTTGCAGGTTCTGGTAAAACTGCGTCATCAGGAAACTGGTAGGGGCATCGGGCACTTGCCAGAGGGACACCATCACCGAAGGGACACCAGCGATCAGGAACGATCGAGCCAGTCCCAACACCCCGTCGGAAAACACAATCCCCTGGCCCGTTTCACAGGCACTCAACACCACCAGTTCAGCCCTCAGTCTGAGCTTGACAATTTCTCCCACCGTCAGGAGTCCGGCATCTCGTCCCGATGGGGCCAGGGCCAAAATCCCTGGAAATAGGAAGGGGCTGTAGTCCCCATCGGGGGGTTGATACAGCCCATTGCCCCGATAGGCATACAAAAAGCCATGGGTTGCCAAGTGAATCAATCGGGCGGTCTGCATGCGTTGCATGACCGCTGCTTTGGTGGCCTGGTTTCCAAGCAGGGGCTGGGTTCCCAACAGCGCTGCGATCGATTTGGCCTCTTTTTCCGCTCCGGGCAGGGCGGCCAGTTGCCGTTGCGGTTGATTGGGGGCCACGGAAACCAGCGGCATGGTGGGATTCCCCACAATCAGGGGCAGATCGCCCGAACGTCCAGGGTTCTGGGCAAGGGTAGTACGCTGTCGCTGGGTCAGGGCCAGTACCCGAATGGCAGGGGCGATCGTCAGGGTATGGCGTTCAATCAAATAGCGGCCCGTTTCATCCTGCAGGGCTGCGAAAGGAACCTGGAATAGTTCCTGATGGGGCACAAAGATCACCTGCTCCTCTGGATTTTGGGGCAACAAATCCGCGATCGGTTGGATCAAAAGTTGATAGAGGTCTCGCAGATTTTGATTGGCCACCGGGTCGATCGGATTAGCCGCAGCCTGATTCACCTCTTCCCTAAAAACGAGCCCACTTCGAGTCACTCCCAAAGACCGCAAACTGCTGGCCACCAGCACTTCCAGAGAATTCCTGGGTTGCCCCGATGGGAGGGGTAAACTCACCTGCCGAAAGGTAATCTTGCCCTGGGGAGGAATTACCCAGATGTAGAGGGCTTTATTTTCTATTCCCAGGCCAAATCTTTTGTGGTTCAGGATAATAGAATATTGCACGATCGTGGCATTATGAGTTGCAGCTACTTGCTGAAGTTGTTGCACAGTCGGTTGATAGATCAGTGCAGGGTTGAGGGACTGGAGACCCAAGCGAACTACAGCCGCCTCCGTAAATGCCACGGCTTTCCCCCTTTCGGCAGCTTCCAGGGCTCGATCGGGTTGGCCCTGGGCCACCAAGATTTCTTGTAACAGGGAATATAAATTCCTCAGTCCTGCCCATTCAAACTCCAGAATTCGGCTCCAATCAAACTGTAGGGCTTCTCCTGCCGGAATGGGCACAGGTTTGGGAATGGCAGACTCCAACAGGCGTTGTGCCTCCGCCCGATCACCAGCATCGAAGAGAGCTCCCCCCAGTTGAATCTTGATATATCGGCTGTCTGGATTGAGGGCCAGACCCTGGCGGTAATACTTGAGGGCTTCCGCAGGCTGTCCCAATAGGGCATAGGTCTGAGCCAGATCAGCCAGAACCCAACCTTTTTCCTCATTACTGAACTCCCCCTTCCCCCTGGTCATGAAAGCCAACTGCTCTCGATAGAGCTGGAGGGCGGTTTCATATTGCCCCAGCAGCACATAATTGGAGGCCAGCATTCTCACCAGATCGACGTTCAGATCATTGCCCAGCATCTTGTTCAGGGTGTAGGCTTGCCGCAGGAACTCCACAGCCCTGACTTTTTCGCCGGTGATGTTATACATCGTACCGATCGCCCGCAGCAGAGCCGCTTCCTGCTGGCGATTCCCCGTTTTTTGGGCATTGGCCAGAGCTTGCTGACAAAGCCTCAACTCACTGGCCGCAGCCCGACGCAGTTCTTCCACCATCAGCAGGGTAACTGCATCCCCCTCCGTGGACTGCATGGCCTCTGCACTGATTAAACATTTCTCAGTGAGATCCTGGGCTTTGCCGGGCTCAGGGGTTGCCCATCCGATCGACAACAAAAGGGTTCCCATGAATCCCAGAGCCATTCCAGAGCTGCCCAGACGATGCAAAAATTTCAGCACGGCTGTATCCTCCCCAGGCACTATGTCTGTGCTTTTATTGTCTCAAATGCAACTGGTATGGCTGGGGGATTGCATCAAAATGCAACCTCTCAATGGAGCTGGGCTAATCTAGTAGCCAGTATTGTCTAGAACTGCAGCTATGGCTCATGTGTCTCGCCTGTTTATCTATCCCATCAAAGCCCTCGATCGGGTGGAAGTGGATCGGGTCACGGTGCTTAAAAGTGGTGCCCTGAAGCACGATCGGGAATTTGCTCTCTTTGATGCCTCTGGTCATTTCGTCAATGGCAAGCGTCACGATCGGGTCCATGCCTTACGCTCTCGATTTGACCTGGAAACCCGCTGCGTGATAGTCTCTGCTCCCAGTTTTGCACAAGCGGCCACCTTCCAAATCGATCGGGAACAGGATGCCCTGGCAACCTGGATGGGAGAATACTTTGGGTTTCCAGTCCAGATTCGCCAGAACCTGGAGCAGGGGTTTCCCGATGACACCGACTCCCCTGGCCCCACCCTGATCAGCACCGCTACCCTGGCCACGATCGCCAACTGGTATCCCAACCTGGAAGAAACAGAAGTGCGTCTTCGCTTCCGGGCCAACATAGAAATTGGCGATGTCCCAGCTTTCTGGGAAGATCAGTTGTTTGCTGCTGTAAACCAGACCGTTGCCTTTCAGATTGGAGCGGTGCGATTCCTGGGGATTAATCCCTGTCAGCGTTGCGTGGTCGTCACCCGCAACTCCCAAACAGGAGAAGCAGATCCGAGCTTCCAGAAAATCTTTGCGGCCAGACGACGGGAGACGCTGCCACCCTGGGTCGATCGATCGCGCTTCAACCACTTTTATCGCCTCGCCATCAATACACGCCTGCCAGAATCAGAAGCTGGGAAAACGATCGCCCTTGGAGATGAGATCAAAATTCAGCTTTGCTGAATGCAAATATGAATTACCCTCATCCCCAACCCTTCTCCCGCAGGAGAAGGGAGCTAAAACTCTTGTTCCCTCTCCTTTGGGAGAAGGCTAGGGTGAGGGCTGCATAAGGCTCAAGCACGAAAATCATCCTTCTATTCAGCAACGCCCAAAATTCTCCCTACCTGAAGCCCCACAAAGGTTTTGCCCGCAACGCTCTCGCCTCTTCTGAGTCAGCATCATGCTCATAGAACTTAACTTCTTCAATCGCTGATTGACTATATAATCTTTAGGTCGGGCAAGCTTCAGTTTTTGTCCGACCTCAAGGCTGGTTGCATGGGTTGGGTGGAGCCTGGCGAAACCCAACATTCATCAAGATTTAATCAAGGTTTCATTGGGTTCCATTCGCACTCCATCCAACCGACCAATTAAGCTTGCAACGCTACTAGCCTTAAGCCACAGTTCAGGAGGAAAAAGGAAGTTCCAGAGAGCTAAGTCCCAAAGAGCTTCGAAGGGGCTTCATCACGCGACAGACTCTTTTTCCTGATACAAGGAGTACAGTCCTATGAGCAGCGTTTTACAACAGCGGCAAAAGCTTGATCCTCTTGCCATCTGGTCAGACTTCGCAGATTGGATTACCAGCACACAAAACCGGATCTATATCGGCTGGTTCGGGGTGTTGATGATCCCAACCTTGCTGGTTGCGGCCTTCACCTTCATCATTGCCTTTACTGCAGCTCCTCCCGTCGATATGGAGGGCATTCGAGCACCCATCACAGGGTCCATCCTGGAGGGTCGCAATCTCATCACAGCCGCAGTGGTCCCAACCTCTGCAGCGATCGGCTTACATTTTTATCCCATCTGGGAAGCCAGTTCCCTGGATGAATGGCTCTATAACGGTGGTCCCTATCAACTGATCCTCTTGCACTTTTTAATGGGTATCTGGTCTTATCTAGGCCGGTTGTGGGAACTGAGTTATCGCCTGGGGATGCGGCCCTGGATTGCTGTGGCCTTTTCAGCCCCGGTCGCTGCTGCGACAGCCGTGTTTCTGGTTTATCCTATAGGACAGGGTAGTTTCTCTGAAGGTATGCCCCTGGGGATTTCTGGCACTTTCTACTTCATGTTTGCCCTCCAGGCACAGCACAATATTCTGATGCATCCCTTTCACATGCTGGGGGTGGCTGGCATCTTGGGTGGTGCTCTGTTGAGTGCTGTGCATGGCTCCCTGGTAACAAGCAGTTTAATTCGAGAAACCAGCGACTTAGAATCTGCAAATATGGGCTACAAATTTGGTCAGCAGGAAGGAACCTACAACCTGTTGGCTAGCCATGCAGGCTATCTGGGCCGACTGTTGATCCCGCAAGTGGGTGCCCGCAATAGCCGTTCAGTTCATTTCCTTTTGGGGGCAGTCCCTACGATCGGCATCTGGTTTGCCGCTCTCGGCATCAGCACGATCGCCTTCAATTTGAATGGGTTTAATTTCAACCATTCCATTCTGGATAGTCAGGGGCAGGTCATTTCCACGGATGCGGACCTCCTAAATCGTGCGACTCTGGGCATTCAGGTGATGCATGGCCTGAATACCCATCATTTCCCGAATCTGATTGCTGGGGGCCAGGAAATTCCACTGAGTTAAAGCACCCATCTGGAACCCTGGTTCATCACCTGATCCACCCAACAGCCAGAGCCTTTTAGCTAGCAACAGCAAAACACAATCGGGGAGCGATGATTAATGGATAGGGGTGGGGCAGATAAGTCTGCCCCACCCCTATCCTTGCATCCCTATATAATCTTGTTGAGTACAATGCGTTGAGCACAGCATGTTTGCGGCATATCTCCCCAAACTAGACCCACGATTAACCTGTATGTTGCTAGCTTCCTATCCCAACCCACAAAACAGCCATGAGTAAACAACAGGGGGAAAATACCTACCTCCAACAAGTTCTGCAAGAAAAAGCTGAGGTGGATCGCAAACTCAGCCGCAGTCGCAGTTCCCTGCCCACTCCATCTGCCCAGTCTAACTCGGGGATGGTATCGCCCCCTGCTAGCAGGGCGATCGACTATCGCATTACCGGGTTCTGGCTCTGGAAAAGTGTCATTGTTCCGCCCAATGTCTACACCGTGCATACCCGACGAGGGCATCGCGAACCCTTACACATGGGCAAAGGCATTTCCTTTCGCTTCAATCCCCTCACGGACGCCTTTCTGGTGATTCCTGCTGCCGTACAAACCATTCTGATCAACGCCAACTGCATTTGTATTGAGCGGCAGGGACTTCTGGTGCAAGCCTACGTGCAATGGATTATTGATGATATCCAAACGGCATATTGGAAACTGGATTTTTCTGACCTAGAAGACCCGATGGGCATTGTCAATTTACAGTTGCGGGAACAGGCTGAAGCAGCCATTAAAGACAAAGTAGCCACCCTCAGCATTGATGAAGTCTTAAGTGACAAGCAGCCGATTATTGAGGAACTGACTCATCGTCTGCAAGCAGTTGCGGAGGGCAGTAGGGGTCAGGAAGGTAGCAATTTCCCATCCGAGGGGCTGGGTCTCAAAATTGTGACAGTACAGATTAAGGAGGCGGTGGTCAGTTCAACTCAGTTATGGCAAAACCTGCAAACGCCCTTCCGCGCAGAGCGGGAAAAGCTGGCTCGTCTGGCACAACTGGAAAATGATCAGGAAATCAAAGCTCGAGAGCTAGCGAATCGGCTGAGCAATGAGCGGGGTGAGCTGAACGTTGCCAGTGAAATTGAGCAACTTCGGGCCGAGCAAACCCGGATTGCCTACGATCGTGAACAGACTGAGAAGCTGCGCCGCAATCAGGTAGAGCAGGAGGCTGAGCGTCAGATTTTGGCGGAACAGAACCGTACAGCCCAGGCCCGCAACCAGGCTCAGTTGGAGCTGGTGTTGCAAGAATTCGAGTTGGAAAAACAACGCATCACAGCAGAAATGGAGAAAGTGCAGCAACAAATTCAACTGGATGCCGTCGTGGCCCAGAAAACTCGCGCCGAAGTATCTGCCAGCCTGGAGGTGGCTGAATTGCAACACCAGGCTGATGTGGCTCAGCGAGATCGGCAACTTGATCTCGATCGTAAGCGGCGTGAGATTGAGAATGAGCTTTCAGAGCGTCATATCCAGGCCCAGTTAATTGCCCAATTGCCCGACATTGTCCAACACATGCCAGCCCCCCAAGAACAACGCACCACAATCATCACCTCTGATGCCCAGGAGGGACTGGTCAATCCACTCTTAGGCTTTTTGGCAGGTCTGTCCAATTTAACGCAAGATGTCTTTGCCCGAACTCAGACTGACAAGAACACGGATTGAATTCAGACCCATTTGCCCCAATGCTATGGGCAATGATGAAATATCATCCCCTTCAGGTGCAGAGGCCGTTACCAAAACTGATACCAACTCTCCCAGTCGGAATACCCCTCGATAGGATGGAGACGTTCGCTCCTCGCGTTTCTCATGCACCACACAGCCGTAGAGTTGGGTCTCTACGGCTCGTTTCTTATGGGGGCTAACTCTCGACTCGCCCCTGCCCCAAAGCCCAGTTCAACGCCAGGAAGACAGCACCCAGGGTCAGCAGCAGCACAGGTGCAGTGGCAAACCCCTGAGAGACCCCCGACAACAGGGAAAAGCCCCCCAGGGCGATCGCCAGTCCCAGGCCCAATCCAGCAGCCGTTGCCGGATGCTGGGGCAATAACCGGGCGATCGCAGCCAGGGTCAGGGGGGTCACAGACTGCAACAAGGCTAGGCCCAGCAGTAACGGGATGGTCTGGGTTCCAGCCAGGGTCAGCAGGGGGATAGCCAGGGCCAAGGCCAGTCCAGCCCAGCGTCGCCACCCCCAGAGATCGGCCAGGAAGCCTCCCAGGAGTTTGCCGATCGCTGCCGCCAGGGCCAGTTCCACCAGCAGGGTAACTGGCTCCCGGTGCAGCACCTGCACCGCATTCCAGACCGCAGAACGGAGGGCGATCGCCCCTAGCAGCACCAGCAGCAGGCTGTCCTGGCCTTCTGGCAGCAGTTCCCCTGCAGCTTCCTGACTGGCAGGTGCAGGCTGGGGAAAGCCCAACATGGCCCCAGCGAGTATCAGCAGAACCAGCCCCCAGGGCAGGACATATCCAGCCAGGGCCAGAACGCCTCCCAATGCCAGACCCAGAACCCCCGGAGCTGTAAAACAGGCTGGCCCGATCGCTGAGTTAGGGGTGGCGGAGAGGGCGATCGCCCCAGCTCCCACGTGAAAAGCAGCGGACCCCAACCCGGCCAGAAGAACGGCTCCAGCGGGATGATGGGGCACCAAGGTCGAGAGGGTCAGGAGAAGCAGGCCGAGGAGGGTCACCCCATGGGGACAACGTCCGCGATCACAGAGGAGACCGATCGCAGGTTGGCCTGCAAACCCCAGGGCATTGTAGAGCAACACCAGGGCCAGCGCCTGTCCGGATGAATGAGTCTGCACGATGGTTGCCAGCAAAGCTCCAGCCGTGGCATCAGCAACGCCATGGGTCAGCCCAAGTAGCAGCGGCAATCCCAGCCTGGCCATCGGTCTATCGGACCAGATCACTCAAGACCGTCGGCACCACAGGCACAGCAATAATCAAAAGCACGTAGCTGACCACATTGGCCAGGACAGTGGCCTTCCAGGTTTGGCGCGGCGGGTGTTTGGCAAGGAGGGCCAGAATACCGCCTTCAATCGCGATCGAACTCGCCAGGCAAAACACCCACCAAATCACCACTGCAGCAGGACCCATGAGAAACACCAGCATAAACGCCAGGAAGGAAGTCAGCAGAACACCGGTCAGGGTCGAGATGGTATTCACCAGCAGGGACGCCAGCAGGGCTCGGGGAAAGGCCGCCCACCTGAGCCAAAACAGGACGAGCGTTTCACTCAGGACAATCAGCACAGCGAGGACAACCAGGGTCAAGATCGGCACTGTTGGATCTCGTAACACGGGTCCCAATCCCACGTCAGCCAGAAGCGGTGCACATAGATAAATGTTCATTTGGCGTCATTGTCACTAAATTGCTGGGCATAATACCGGGCATAGCGATTTCCCTGGGCCAGTAACTCGGTATGGGTACCCGATTCGACCACCTGTCCCTGTTCAAGGACCAGAATTCGATCGGCCTTGCGGACGGTTGCTAAGCGATGGGCAATGATAAACACAGTCCGATCCTGCATCAACCGCTCCAGGGCCTCCTGTACCAGGGCCTCCGATTCCGAATCCAGGGCCGAAGTGGCTTCGTCCAAAATCAGGATGCGAGGATTAAGCAGGACAGCCCGGGCGATCGCAATCCGCTGACGTTGCCCCCCAGAAAGGTTCACACCCCGTTCTCCCACCCAGGTTTCGTAGCCATCGGGAAACTGGCTAATGAACTGATGGGCATTGGCAATTTTGGCGGCCTTCTCCACAGCCTGAAGTTCAAAGTAATCCTGACCAAAGGCAATATTCTGGGCGATCGTCCCAGAGAACAGGATTGTCTCCTGGGGAACGATGCCGATTTGCCGCCGCAGACTTTTCAACGTCACCTGCCGGACATCAATGCCATCCACCAGAACCTGACCGGATTGGGGATCATAGAAGCGGGGCAGGAGGTTGACCAGGGTCGTCTTACCGGCTCCAGATGCGCCGACCAGGGCAAGCATTTCCCCTGGCAGGGCAATTAGATTCAGATCACGCAAAACCGGCTGGTCTGCATGATAAGCAAAACTGACATGACGATATTCAACCTTCCCTGTCACTGGCGGCAGGGTCACAGCATCAGGCTTTTCTACAATCGTGGGTTTGATTGCAAGAATCTCGAACACCCGGTCCATTGAGGCTTCCCCCTGCTTGAACTCGTTATAGTTCGAGGTGACCGTGTTGATCGGGTCAATCAACATGGCCACAGCAGCGATGTAGCTGATGAACTCGGTTCCTGTCAGATTGTTCTGCGAGATCTGCCAGCCGCCCAGGCAAAACAGGAACACCACACTCATGGCATACAGAAAGCCAGAAATGGGCATCTGAATTGCTTTCAGCCATTCAGCCTGATATTTGGCCAGACGGCTCCGCTCTGACTCTCGTTTAAAGCGCTTGATCTCATAATCCTCAGCAGCAAAGGCTTTAATCAGGCGAATGCCACTAAAGACCTCCGTTAACAGGGAGGACAGATCGGACACCCGGTTTTGACTATGGCGAGAAAAGACCAGTAACCGGGCCCCAAACCAGGTGATGAGCAGGGCCAGCAGGGGCGCAATCAGTAGGGTAGCCAGGGTCAGTTGCCAGTTCAGGAAGATCATGTAACCCAGCACAATGATCAACTGCAAACTGTTGGGGGTGAATTGCTGGAAGACTTTACCAATGACTTCCCCAATCCGATCGACATCTTCGGTCAGCCGATAGGACAGATCCCCCGTCGCAGCCGTTTCAAAGTAGCTCAGGCTCAGCCGCAACAGATGGGTATAGACCTGATTGCGCAAATCCAGGGCCATCTTCAAGGCTGCCTTTGCCATCCAGGCATCTTGTCCATACTGCAGCACAGCCCGAACCAAAAAAATGACGGCATAAAAACCAGCCATTCTAGCCAAACCCGCCAGGTTCCCCTGGCCTACATAGGTGGCCGTTTGAGACATGGATGCTGCCAGAACTGGCCAGGTGAGGTTATAGGCCAGGGTGCAAAGCAGGGCCTGCCCGATCGTGAACCAGTGGGGCTTGATATAAGCCAGAAGTTGCCAGGAATTAGAGCGTGCTTTCAAAGGAGAGAAACCAGAAAAATAGGCATTGCACTTCCAGAATAATCTCTAAGGAGCCCCAGGTGATGGTTGAAACATTGGCGTTGCTGAATAGAAGGATGATTTTCGTGCTTGAGCCTTATGCAGCCCTCACCCTAGCCCTCTCCCAAAGGAGAGGGAACAAGAGTTTTAGCTCCCTTCTCCTGCGGGAGAAGGGTTGGGGATGAGGGTAATTCATATTTGCATTCAGCAAAGCCGAAACATTTAGGTTCTGGTCGTGGTTTTACGCTTTCACCCCAGGCATCAGGACAGGGGCTCCGTCTTGATCCAAATGGCTACGGCCTGAGATTAGTAAGTCAACCCGTTGAAACCTGCTACACCCCCCAGCCTGGGGATGTCCTCTCTATTACCTATCCGGATAAAATATTTCAGCGTTGTCTTAAAGATTGACTATCCACCATCCTGACTATGGAGAATAGGTTTTTCCTACGTAACGTCTGGTACTACGCCATGCCAGGGCAACACCTCAAGCCCGGAGCCATGATTAGTAAAATGTTCCTGGGGGAACCAGTGCTACTGGCCCGCTGTAATACCGGTCAGATATTCGCCCTGCGAGATATTTGCCCCCACCGGGGCATTCCCCTATCCTGTGGACGGTTCGATGGGCAAGAGGTCGCGTGCTGCTATCATGGTTGGCGATTTGATGCCAGTGGTCACTGTACCTGCATCCCCTCTTTAGTCACAGGGCAGGAACTGGATGTCAGTCGGTTTACCGTCCGCCAATATCCAGTCCAGGAAGTTCAGGGCAATATCTGGATTTACATGGCTGAGCACGATCGTCCCGATCATGCGCCTGCGATCGAGGTGCCCACCATTCCCCACCTGGGGGATCAGACACCCCGGATGCTGGAAACGTCCCACTTCCCCTGCCACATTGACCATGCCGTCATTGGCTTAATGGACCCGGCCCATGCTACTTTTGTGCATCAAGTCTGGTGGTGGCGCTCTAAGGGAGCCCTGTTTGAGAAAGCCAAGCAGTTTGATCCCGCTCCTTACGGCTTCCAGATGCGACGACACCGGCTGTTGAAAACTTCCTTCCTCTATCGCTTGTTGGGAAATGCGCCCGAAGTTGAAATTATTTTTCGCCTTCCGGGTATTCGGATTGAAACCGTGATGGGGGATCGCCATGCGGTTACCAACCTAACCACCGTAACCCCCATGTCAGAAGCGGAGACGGAAGTGACCTCAATGTTCTACTGGACCAATCCCTGGTTCTCCCTGATCCAGCCCCTGGTGCGCCCCCTGGTTCGGGCTTTCCTGGAACAGGATCGATCAGTCGTGGCAAAACAACAGCTTGGCCTCCGCCACAACCCCGCTTTGATGTTGATTAAGGATGCTGATACCCAGGCTCGCTGGTACTTTCAGGTAAAAACAGAATATGCCCGCGCGATCGCAGAACAGCGGGAGTTCATCAATCCAGTTAAGGAACAGGTCCTCCGCTGGCGCAGTTAAATATTCGAAATTGGCCGGTTCCATGATTTTTCTGTTAACGTGCAAAATGGATTTATTTTTTCGGTTAGGCTCAATCTAAAGCTTTAGCGTTTTTACAAGGAACACCTGCATGACTGCAACTCCCATTCGTCCTAAACAAGATCAGAAACATGAAGTCAAAGACCTCTCCCTGGCCCCTTTAGGGAAGCAACGGATTGAATGGGCTGGTCGGGAAATGCCGGTCCTGCGACAGATTCGTGATCGTTTTGCCCAGGAAAAACCCTTTCAGGGCATTCGTCTGGTCGCCTGCTGCCACGTCACCACGGAAACGGCCCACCTGGCGATCGCCCTGAAGGCGGGGGGAGCTGATGCCCTGCTGATCGCCAGCAACCCCCTCTCTACCCAGGATGATGTGGCAGCAAGCCTGGTGAGCGACCATGATATTCCTGTGTTCGCCATCAAAGGGGAAGATAACGCCACCTATAACCGCCACGTTCGCATTGCCCTGGATCATCGTCCCAACATCATCATCGATGATGGCAGCGATGTGGTGGCAACCCTGTTGCAAGAGCGGAAAGAGCAAATTGCAGACCTAATTGGGACAACGGAAGAAACCACAACTGGCATTGTGCGGCTGCGGGCCATGTTCCGGGATGGAGTTCTGACCTTCCCGGCGGTGAATGTCAATGATGCAGACACCAAACACTTCTTCGACAACCGCTACGGTACAGGTCAATCTACCCTGGATGGGATTATCCGGGCCACCAATATCCTGCTGGCTGGCAAGACGATCGTGGTTGCTGGATATGGCTGGTGCGGTAAGGGCACCGCACTGCGGGCTCGGGGCATGGGTGCCAATGTCATCGTCACCGAAATCAATCCTGTCCGGGCGATCGAGGCGATTATGGACGGGTTCCGGGTGATGCCCATGGAACAGGCCGCTCCCGAAGGGGATCTGTTTGTCACCGTGACGGGCAACAAGCACGTCATCCGGGCCGAGCATTTTGCTGCGATGAAAGATGGGGCGATCGTTTGCAACTCTGGCCACTTCGATATTGAGATTGACCTCAAAGCCCTTGAAGCCGAAGCCACCGAAGTCAAGGATGTCCGTAACTTCACCCAACAGTACTGCCTCAAGAGTGGGAAGTCGATCGTGGTTCTGGGTGAAGGTCGCCTGATTAACCTGGCTGCGGCTGAAGGCCACCCCAGCGCAGTCATGGATATGAGCTTTGCCAACCAGGCTCTGGCCTGCGAGTATCTGGTGAAGAATCGGGGTAAGTTAGCTGCAGGCTTGCATTCCATCCCTGTCGAACTGGATCAGGAAATTGCTCGCCTGAAGCTGCAGGCTATGGGCATCACCATGGATACCCTCACCTCTGATCAGATCGAGTATATGAACTCCTGGACCTCCGGCACCTGAGTTCTCTCGTCTGTTCCCCCATCCCACCCTCTCCCAGGACGTACTCTAAATCCCCTCCTGGGGGAGTGCCCCTTAGGGTCGGGGTGGGCATCACCCGTATCAGGACCAAAATCACCCTCTATTAGTAGAGCCTATGTCCGAGTGGATTGTGAACATGATGACCTCCCTGGGCTACCTGGGGATTGGCCTACTGATGTTTCTGGAGAATCTCTTCCCACCGATTCCATCGGAGCTGATCATGCCCCTGGCCGGATTCACCGTACAACAGGGGAAGATGAATTTTGGCTATGCTGTCCTGGCTGGCATCATCGGGACCATGCTGGGGGCTTTTCCCTGGTATTACCTGGGAAAATTGTTGGGAGAAGCCAGGCTGCAGGCCCTGGCCGATCGGTATGGTCGGTGGCTGGGAATCTCAGGTCATGACATCAGCAAAGTTTGCACCTGGTTTAATCGCTACGGCAATAGAGCTGTGTTCTTTGGGCGACTGGTCCCTGGTATTCGTACCCTGATTTCCATTCCAGCTGGCATCAGTGCTATGCCCATCATCCCCTTTGTCCTCTATTCCACGATCGGCACAACCCTCTGGGTGCTGCTGCTAACCGGGGCAGGTTATCTACTGGCAGAAAAATACACCCTGGTCGATGACTATCTGGGACCAGTCTCTAAGTTCGTCTTGCTGGCTCTGGTGCTTGGCTTTTTAATCTGGGTTGGGTTGCGTCAGTGGTCCAGACGGGCAAGCTGACTCCACAGATTCCTCGGGGTCTAAAGGTCGCCAGATAGCATCAGCAACCCGACAAACCTCCTGCATTTCCCTGGCATCATGAACACGCACCACATCAGCCCCGCCTGCGATCGCCGCACAGCAGGCTGCTGCAGTCCCCCAAACCCGTTTTCTGGGATTGGGCTGGTTGAGGATGTGGCCAATAAAGCTTTTGCGGGAGGCCCCCACCAGAATGGGGCAGCCCAACGAACGTAGATCGGGGAGTTGCCGCAGGATTTGTAAGTTCTGGTCATAGGTTTTGGCAAAACCAATACCAGGATCAATCATAATTTGGGCGCGGTCGATGCCCACAGCAACGGCAGCAGCGATCCGCTCCCCCAGAAAAGCACCAATCTCGCCCATCAGATCCGCATAGGTGGTCAACTGTTGCATCGTCTGAGGGGTGCCCCGCAGGTGCATCAAGACGATCGGCACCCGCAGGTCTGCCACTGTTGCAAACATCTCTGGATCCCCCATCCCACCAGACACATCATTCACCAGGTCTGCTCCAGCTTGAATGGCAGCTCTGGCCACAATGGCTCTGGTAGTGTCCACCGAAATGGGTAAATCCAGTTCCTGACGTACCTGATGAATGACTGGAATGACCCGATCCAGCTCTTCTTCCAGGGAAATCTCGATCGCCTGGGGGCGAGTCGATTGTCCCCCGATGTCAAGGATGTCGGCCCCGGCTTGAGCCAGAGCATGAGCCTGGGCCAACGCGGTCTCAGGACGATCGAACTGTCCCCCATCACTGAAACTATCCGGTGTGACATTCAGAACCCCCATAAGATAAGTGCGTTGTCCCCAAAGGAACGATCGCCCTCGGAGTTGCCAGGGCATGACTGTATTCAAAAGATCTGTCAGATCCGCACTTTCTGTCATAAATTGAAGTTTTGATGAACTTTCTAAACTTGATTAAAGGCTATTTATCGTAACAAATGACAACTATATTTCAAGTAAAAAGGTTACGGAAATATTAGGAGAAACACTCTCTGGAAGCAGGTTTTATCCCTGTCTTTCCCCCGATGGGATGACCAAGTGGGCTGTAAAATCCGTTGTCGATCAGAAAATATGATCTCAGTAATACGGATCTGCCAGCGCATGGATCGTAATACAAAGCAGGCCGAAAAGCAGGCGGAGGAAAAAAGCCATTATGGTGCATGTTAATCTCGAACGGGTCCTGGCCCGAAAAGATGTGCTGCGGGCAATAGCAGAGCTATCGAGAGGGCTGGATTTCGATCTGGGCCTTGCCGATGCAGAGGGTCAATCCCTCTGGGGCAGCAGGGCCACAACGATGGGTCAGTATCCGATCGAGCTGTCTGGAGAAGTGATTGGCTGGGTCATCGGACCTGAGAGAGCCGCTTGCATCCCCCCTCTGATTGCCTGTCTGGTGCGACAGGAAGCGGAAAAAGAAAAACTGCGCCAGACGCTACAGGATTTACAGCTCACCCAAGCCCAACTGGTCCAGAGCGAAAAAATGTCCAGCCTGGGCCAACTGGTGGCAGGGATGGCCCATGAAATCAACAATCCAGTCAACTTTATCTACGGCAACCTGCGATTTGCGACGGATTATGTACAGGACTTGATGCAACTGTTGCAACATTATCAGGAGACAATTCCCATTGCCCCCCCTGAATTACAGGCAGAAATTGAATCGATCGACCTGCAGTTCCTGATGGAAGATCTGCCCAGTCTGCTTTCTTCGATGCGGGTGGGGGCAGACCGCATTCTGGATATTGTTCGCTCCTTAAAGAATTTCTCCCGCCATGATGAGGCCGATCGCAAAGTCGTTGACCTGCATGAGGGGCTCGATAGCACCTTGATGATTCTGCATAACCGGATCAAAGCCACTGGCGACCGGCCCGCCATTCAAGTGCTCCAAGAGTACGGCAACTTGCCCCCCATTGAGTGCTATCCCGGTCAGTTGAACCAGGTGTTCATGAATATCCTGAGCAATGCGATCGATGCCCTGGAAGAGGTCCTCGTTACCAGCCCACAATCCTCAATCATCCGTGGTCGCTCCCAGGCTCCAGTACCGGCATCAGAAATCATACCCACCATTACCATTCGCACTAAAGTGCTCAACCGCGAGTGGGTCAGTATTCAGATCATCGACAATGGTCCAGGCATGCCTGAAGATGTCCTGCAACGAATTTATGACCCATTCTTTACCACTAAAGAGGTCGGTCAGGGCACGGGACTAGGAATGTCCATCAGCCACCAAATTGTGGTGGAGAAGCATGGGGGTGTGTTGAAGTGTCATTCGCAGGTTGGAGCCGGGACCGAATTTGAAATTCAGATTCCGGTTTGCCGCATCCCCACTGCGCCGGATCAATCTAGCCCTACCACTGGGGCGATCCAGAAACTACCGGATAATGCTGCGATCGTTCCCCCAATCTCCGGAGACACCCCTGCGCTACAACCGGCTGATCTTTTGGCCCGTCACAAACAACTGATCAAACGCCTATCCCGATATAGCTCCAACGCAAGCAATATTCCACCTGAACGTCTTTATCAAATGTTTCAGTCCAACCCCATTCTGCTCAAGCTTTATCTGGCACTGCTGAATTAAGAAAAATCGCCATTGCAGCATCCCTCAGCGTTCTTGGTTCAAGCTACTGACAGTGATCAAAAATCCACAGAACATCTTGCAGAAACGGTGGCGTGTTTTGTGTAATGCGGCCTCGCCGTTGGTAGTAATCATAGCTGCCCAATTCAGCGATTACGGCATACTTGGGTGACTCTGTTTCTTGCCCCAGAAAAAGTGGTGTAGCAGATTTTAAATTCTGATCAAAAAATGTAATCCACCAGCTCTTGCCCTGCTTTGCATTCTTGTTAACCTGATCCAAAAGTCTAATCGAGCCATAACCACTAGATTGAGTCACGAGAAATCGGTACAGTTGTCTCTGTTGAGGATGGTTGATGACAGCGGTTGCATGGTAAGGCGTATTGGGGGGTGGTGGACCAAAAACCAATTGAAATCCTTTGCCATCCCCATCTCGGTAAACGCTTTTCGCAATAGGGCAACCCTGGGTTTGGGCTGCTTTTGCCAAGGCTGGCACCGACAGCACCACCATAGATAACATAAAGCTGAAGCATGATGAGCGATTCACTCTTACCCCACTCCAAATCCTGTAGACTCCCGGGCACCAGGTGCGTGGAAACTTAGCCTGTGGTCCCCTTTAATATCCAAATTTAAACCGCATCCATCGCTCAATTCTAGTGATTTCAAGACACCCTCCTATTCTGCCGCTAACAGGCATTGTGCACCCAGATCGATTTCAGAGGTTAATCCACCGACTTCGGCGTTGCTGAATAGCGGGAGGAATCAAACAGGAATCGGAACATCCCAAAATCTCAAGTAGTGAAGTAGCCAACGAATTGAGTACCTCAGCATTTCTTCTGATTTGGAGTAGCACAATGTTTTGCGATGTAACCGAGCAAGATAGGGTCGCAAGCGGGTATTTTCACCTTCGACTCGTGTCATATAGGTTTCGCTCACAATCTGGTCGCCTGGTGGAATAAACCCCGGATAGACGCTCCAACCATCAGATCAAAGCTAACCCTAATTCATCCCTCCATTATGCAACGCCGTCTCGACTTCACTTATTCCACCAGATGTTGATTTTCGGGATTAGTTGCAAGGCTCAGTAGAATATGGATTTGCTGTCGAAATTCAGCAACCAGGCTGCTATGAACATGTTGTTCAAATAGATCGGCAAGTGCCTGGTGTAGCCAGAGGTTATCCTTTTTGCTGGCAGCAAAGGCTGACCAGGCACTTTCGCCAGTTTGACGCAGGTTAGTAATCAGCGATCGCACATTGTGTAGCTTATCAGCCAGGATGACGCGCTGGGCTTCTGGCGAAGCATGGCGAATTTGGTTGAGATAGTCGAGCTTATGGCTTTTCCAGGGTTGGGAAGCAGAGCAGGGAGGAATCGTGCAATCATGAACGATCTCGGCAACTTGTGAACCATAGCGACGCAGAATTTCTGTGTAGATGGGCTCACCCCCCTGATCCTCAACAGCATCGTGGAGGAGGGCGGCGATCGCTTCATCCTCGCTGCCACCGTCTTCCAGTACCAGGGCGGCTACAGCCATGAGGTGACTGATGTAAGGTACGGCATTTACTTTACGGGATTGGTAGCGATGTAAGTGGAGGGCATAGGTAAAGGCATCAGCGAAGCGATCGCTCAAAATCACATCAAGGTGGATCTTTTCAGAAACGTGGGTCATAGCAGGTCATCATCATATAACTGCATTTCTTGCTTGACTTCCTGAGCGGTACGTTGACGCAATTCCCAGGGAAGCAATACTTCTACGTTGGGTCTCCAGGCGCGGAGTCGTTGGAAAACGTTGGGGTCATCCTGGCGGTAGTATGCCTGATAGTAGGCATCATCGGGGGAGCGATGCTGCCAGAGGCGCAGGAGATGTTCTTGAAGCTGACCAGAGAGGGTCTGACGGATGAGGAATTGCACCTGATGATAGGGGATTTTGCGAAAGGTGGTATGGCGCAGGGTGTCGCGAATATAGCGGTCATCCCATTTGCGATCGAACCGTAGTAGAAGTAAGTGGCGGGGTTGGTAGTAATCAAACCCCCAGGCTTCATCCATCGCCGTTTCGATCTCCTCTGGGGTGGGGAGGGTTTGTTTCTGGTATTGCTGGTAAAGCTTTCGGGGGACAGTGGTATCTTTCCAATTTAGGGAATCGATGGCGAGGATGCGATCGAGGCGGTAATTGCGCCAGTTGAGCGCAGAACTGGCTGCTTTGGGAAACTGACCATAGGCACACAGGTAGGGTCCACGACGGTAGTAATAGATGCAAACGGGATAGACCACGAGAGGACAACTCCGGGTTTCCCCTGCACTCTGGTAGTGAAGGCGTACCGGCGGAATGGGGGTTTGCTGCCAGATCTCTGAGAGTAAGGCTTGCCAGTCATCCACGCGATCGAGCTTGTTTTGGGAAATGACGTAATCGACATGGACAAAGAAGCGGGGGTATCCCTGGAAGGTCCGGGAGAAGGTGTCAGCAATAGCTGCCAGATCGGGCTGGGTAAACAAGGTGAGCTCCTGCCCGGAGGGAGACTGGATGATTGGGGCTCCAACATGGGGATAATCGGGATAGGAAGTGACTTTTTGAAATTTGTTTTCCTGGATATGGAGCCATCCTGTGGTAGCAAGGTGATGCAGATCGCTGGAAAGGGTGCGGCGGGTAAACCCAAACAGGCGAGTTTGAAAAAGTAGGTGATCCAGATTGGGCGGCAGGAGATCATGGTCAATGAGCGATTGGTGCAGTTGATCGCGCTGTTCCTGGATCTGACCTTGCCCAGGCTGCTTACCCTGGTAAACCTGCCACTGGGATTGGGTGGTAGTCAAATCTGGATGAAAGAGCCAGGCAGCGGTGGGTTTAGTGCAGGGACAGGAGAGACGGTGGAGGGTTGGTTTGGTTTCCCCGCTGGGATGGTCAGGGGTGAAAAACTGATCGCGCCAATCTGCGTAGCTGAAGGTTTCTGGTAAAGCCAGGGTGTCACCCATTTCGCCGTAGAGTAGATGTAACCAGACCCACAGGCGAATGGCTTGAAGGAAGTTTTGCTTGAGAGAACCCCGCACTAACCACTGCAACAGGGGAATGTTGGGAGACTCTTGCCAAAATGCATCAGCCATATCCTAGATGGTGCTCTATCAATTTGCCTACTTGTATGAGTGTGCCACAGACATGGAGGAGAGGGTTTCCAATTGAATGCCTCTTAAGCTGATATTGAGGTTGAGAATCCAACATGTTCCTTTGATAGGATCAGTTTGATGTCAAACACTATTTATATGGCTGCGATCGAGTTGACGTGTATTTCTCATCGGACAGCATCAGGGCTCGCCTATCAGCACTTGCATATTCATCTGGCAGCGGAAGATGGGTTGATTGAGCCAGAGGACTTGAAAGGGCTGGTTGTGCCAGACACAATCGTGTGGAGTCAGGGAGTGGTGATTGAAGGAAAGGCTCCCATTTGGTTGTATGGCTATCTGGTGCATGCCTGTCATCCAGCGGCTTGGGTCGCCTGTTATGATCCCCGGCTGGGAGATGGGGGTGGGGCAGTAGTGGTAGCCACCCATGCGCGCCAAGTGAAAGTTGGTGAAGTGCTTCTTACGACGTTACCCCTATGATTCGCTTAAGCCGAATTGAGTCGAATTATCAGGTTGTGTCGGTGTTACCTCATGCGGAGGGACGGGCGATCGACCCTATAGAACTGATCGACCTGCAGCTCCCTCATGATGTGGATCTAAAGCAGCCTGTGATTCTGTTTGGTCCCGTGCCTACTTGGGTTTATGGGCGGCTGGTTGCCCTATGCCGGGAGGCTCCCTGGGTTGGTTGTTTCTCGGCTCCAGAGGCAGAAGCAGTCGTGATCCAAAGTCGAGTGGCGAATGTGGCAGTGGGGGATGTGATTGCCATTCCGCTGGGGCGGGAAAAGTTGGCTCCAGCGGTGCTGGTAGTGGGACCGCCAGATAGTGGGAAGAGTGTTTTGTCGAATGCATTGCGCAGGAGTTTACTGGCGCATTATCCGCACAGTTCTATCTTTTTGCATCGGGCGAATTGGGATGGTGAGGGGAACTGGAGCCATGAGGGGCAAGATCATGCCCTGATCCAGCGTCTTGTGCGGAACCATGAACGCCGCATTCACGAACGCCCCTCTGCAACAGAATTGATGGCGGCGTTTTTTGCCTATCACGAGGCAGCGGTGATGAATTTGCGGCGGGTGGTGGATCTGGTGATTGTGGATGTGGGAGGGAAGGTGCAACCTGAGAAGGCAGGGGTGCGCGATCGCTGTACCCATGGGGTGATTATTAGCCGCGCACCGGAACTGGTAGGGGAGTGGCGCAGGTTTTGTGAGCCAACGCTGGAGTTGCTGACGGTGATTCACAGCGTACTGGAGGAACGGTGTGAGGTGAAGTCGAGAGTACCCCTGGAGGTAATTGCGGGACCTTGGTTCCGGGGGAAAACGCACCAAGTGCCAGAGGTGGTGTGGCAGGCAGTGGGGAAATTGTTATAGCCCTGGTTAGGACTAGCCAAAATCTTTGCCGATACGCTGGTTCAGATCTAAAAGGCAAGCTTGTCGCTCACCAAGTGTTTGACTGGAGGTTTCGATCTCAAACCGAACTATCCAGGTGCCGTTGCTCAGCGTTCCTTCCAAGGCATCTCCTTGCAAACGAAAGGAATTGAGGCTGGAGAGTGCGGGATTCCAGTAGAAGGTGCGACAGCCTGTGACATAGGGGCAGACATCGGTGATGCGTTGCAGGTAACGGATGATTGGGTCTCTGGCATTACCCCAATTATGGTTAGACATCTGGGGTTTACGTTTCTGTTGCGGGGGGACTGGAGATGGCAAATGCAACGCCATTTGTGGCAGTTGTCGTTCTCGAAATGCCTCATAAAATACCTGACCTGTGGGCGACAGGGTGATGTAAACCTGCCCGTCAATCTCTACTCGTTCTACCAGGGGTTCCAGGGCTTCTGACCAGTCATCCTGCACGGTTTCCCAGGGGGTCTGGTCGTGGGAGTTGCGCCCCAAAGCAGTGAGCCAGCCGTTATGCTGAATCCACAGGTCAAAATCCAGGCTGACGGGCATGGGTGGAAAGGCGATGATTTCGCTAAACCGTTCATGTTTGTAGTAAACCGGAACTTTGAGCGCCTGCCCCAATAGAACGGCGATCGCAATTTGTGCTTTATACCCCCCCGTGGCGTTGATCGCGCAATACTCGGCTCCGCGCAACCGCAATCCGCAGGACATTTGCTTAACCAGGTTGCGTAACCCATCAGTGCGAAAGGTTTTGGGATGATTGTCTTGAAGCCCTTCTACTCGATACGGAGTGGCGGTATGCCCCAGTGCCTGGTAGTAATGAACCAGGAGGGTGGCGATCGCAGTGCCTTCGTCAGTGTCAGAGTGACAAAACAGGAGGGTGGCGGTAGGGGTGACATAGCCCCGCTGGAGCAAATCACCAATGGAGTTGATTTCGGCTCCACATAGACGCAGGGTGGGCGGAAGCTGGCTTAAATGCAGGGCGAGGGTAACCCAATCAGTATGCTCAAAGGTGGTTTTGAGGGTGGCAACGGTATCAGTGGTGAGATGGGCACGATCGGGGACAGGCTGTTTTTGGAGCCACTCATCGTAATGGTCGGGGGCAGGCAAGGTTCTAAGATTGGGATTAAACAGGCTCGTACCAACGGTACAGATAAGGGTATGACGCATGAGACAAGGTCTAGATGTTTATTGGGGATATAGGTTTATATTCACATTGCAGGCACCCAGCGGATTGACGCAGATTGGCATACTATAGCGAACTCGAAAAACCCCTTCTGCACCGGAGGGAACATTAAAGAAAATGGTTTCGTTCCCAAGCTTCTTACCCCGAGCAAATCGCTGACCTGTCGTGTCGTAGAGTTCCACATCCACATCGCCCAGAACAGACGTGGCTTCGAGGATGTAGCCTCCTGGTCTATTGATTGTCAATCTCACCCAATCCGTCCCTCCGGCATAAAGGGGGCGTACTGCTTCAGCTTTCGCTGTAAGTGGGTCCAATCTTTCCATCAGCACGATCGTCAGACACGCAAGGGAAACTCGGCTCATCAAGCGTTTGTAGTTCATGGTATTGTTCCTATTTTTTGAAACCACCAAACCAGGGGTTGAGAGGTTGCGGTTGGTGGGGCTGGTTTAGTGCAACTGGTCATAGCTTATTCGATGTCTGGAAGGGGGTACTTCCAAGGAGCGATCGCGGGTTGAAGGGATGGGGCAATCGGGCAGTGGAGTTTTTAGGATCGTGGATTTAATAACTCCGAGATTTTCAGCCCTTACCCCCTCCCTCTCTCCCGGCGGGAGAGCTACCGCGTATACAGATCTCTGAAAAGTTTGGCTCAAGTCAGCAGACTCACGTGAAATCCCCTCTCGGGAGGGGTGGCCCGCAGGGCCGGGGTGGGTCTAGGAACGGGAGCAGGAGGGTTGAACCCACCCCTACCCCTCCCAGGAGGGGATTATGGGTACACAGTAGCCCAGAACGGGAGAGGGGGCTGGGGGATGTAGACGCAGAGCGGCTTCCCCTGGGGTGGGCAACCTTGCAAAACTGGGATGCCCCCGTTGAGTTTTTTCAACAGTCCCCAATTGGGACGACTGAGTTTTCAACTATTCCAATTTGACCCAATTGGTAGGGGTCCTGAGTGCTCAGGAGCAAGCGGATAGGGATGCCGCTAGAGAGTTTTTCAACTATTCCAATTTGACCCAATTGGTAGGGACAACTCTCGTCGTGACTCTCCGAGTCTCGATGGTTCTAAGGTCGGTTTTCAACTATTCCAATTTGACCCAATTGGTAGGGAAGTGGTTGCAAAATGCAAAGACGGAGTTGTTGTGGAGAACTCCGCTGGGTTTTCAACTATTCCAATTTGACCCAATTGGTAGGGGGTTGCGAAGTAGTTGGGAATCTTTGTTTTCTTCGAGAAAGTTTTCAACTATTCCAATTTGACCCAATTGGTAGGGTGTGCTTGCTGCGGTTATTGCACTGGTGATTTGGCTTCTAGTTTTCAACTATTCCAATTTGACCCAATTGGTAGGGTTTGTTTTTTTGAAAAAGCAGGAGAATTTCCCATGTCCAACAAAGGTTTTCAACTATTCCAATTTGACCCAATTGGTAGGGGGTCATTGTTTCAGTTGTTTATTCCCTTTTCAAGGAGAAGTTTTCAACTATTCCAATTTGACCCAATTGGTAGGGACTTTGTTTACACCTGGAACGAAACCAACAATGGCACTACCACCTAGTTTTCAACTATTCCAATTTGACCCAATTGGTAGGGAG